>JBFIJP010000124.1:0-10479 GCA_041600695.1 Thermoplasmatota archaeon
ATCGCCCCACTCGAAGTGAGGCAGAGTGCGCTTGTGGTAGCCCCGGTGGATACGCTCACCGCGCACCGCCTGTTGGCCGACCATTCCCGCCATCTGCGACAGGTTCAGCATGGAACCACGGGCACCGCAACGAGCCATCAGCACAGCAGCGTTGCCCATGCCCACGTGACCCGCCACGATTTCACCAGCAGCGTCACGGGCCTGGCCCGTCTCGCGCATGATTTCCATCTCAAGGGTTTCTTCGAGGCTGCGGCCGGGTAGGCCCTGCAGTTCGCCATTCTTGTACTGCTGGACGAGTTCCTCGACGCGAGCACGGGTTTCCGTGACACGCCTCTGGATCTCTTCGATGGCCTCCGGGGGGATGTCTTCGTCGTCGATGGACGTGGAGAATCCGCGCAAGGTTAGGAAACCGTTGCCCATCTTGGTCACCTTGTCCAAGAATTCGCGGGCGCGGGCGTTGCCATAGCGGCGGCTGATGTGGTCCAGGACCGTGCCCTTGAAAGCAGCAATCGATTTTTCGTCGATGCCGCCGCTCAGGAGGCGACCGTCCTTGATCACAACCCAGTAGTCGTTTTGGGGCTTCAGGGCGTCCTCGCGCGTCATTCCGGGCGGCCAGGCGGCCGACCGGTACTCGAGGTTCAGGTCGTCGGGTAGCAGCGTGCTGAACAGATCCTTGCCGTAGACGTACTTGCGTGTCTCGCCGCGGGCGTCCTTCTCCGCGTGGATCGGGGGCGCCTGGCCCTTGAAGCCGACGCGGGCGAGCACCTGGGTGGCATCCTCGAGGGCGATCTTGGGGTTCTTCCACGTCATGAGGAAGTTGCCCGAGATGTGGTCGTGGATGGCGCCGATGATGGGTCCGCCGAAGCGAGGGGAACGAATGTTCTCCTGCACTTTCATTAGAATCTCGGCCTCGGCACGAGCCTCTTCACCCTGGATCACGTGCAGGTTCATCTCGTCCCCGTCGAAGTCCGCGTTGTACGGGGGGCAGCAGGGCAGGTTGAACCGGAACGTCTTGCCGGGCATGACGCGCACCTTGTGGGCCATCATGCTCATGCGGTGCAGTGTGGGCTGCCGGTTGAACAGGACCACATCGCCGTCGTCCAGTTGGCGCTCGATCACGGCGCCCACTTCGAGGCGCTTGGCAACCTCTTCGGCGTTCTTCTCCGTCACCTTCACGCGCCGGCCGTCGGGCCGAATCACGTAGTTGATGCCAGGAAGGTACAGGCGGCCCGCTTCCGGCTCCGGGTCGGGGCCGCGCAGGATCAGGTCGCGGCAGTAGGAGAAGTTAGCCATGGTCACCCGGACCGGCGTCGTCAGTTCACGGGCGCACTGGATGGGCACGCCCACTTCATTGATCGACAGGTTCGGGTCGGGCGAAATCACCGTACGTGCCGAGAAGTTGACACGCTTACCGGACAGGTTGGACCGGAACCGGCCTTCCTTGCCCTTCAACCGCTGGCTGATCGTCTTGAGCGGACGGCCGGAGCGGTGGCGGGCCGGGGGAATGCCGGCGGTCTGGTTGTCGAAGTACGTGGTGATGTGGTACTGCAACAGTTCCCACAAATCCTCCACGATGAGCTGAGGAGCACCCGCGTCACGGTTCTCCTGCAAGCGCTGGTTGATGCGAATCACGTCAACCAGCTTGTGCGTCAAGTCGTCCTCCGACCGCTCACCGGAGTCCAGCGTGATGCTGGGGCGCATGGTCACCGGCGGAACCGGCAGAACCGTCAGGACCATCCACTCAGGGCGGCACACTTCGGGGTTGAGGCCCAGCAGGGGAAGGTCCTCGTTCGGAATCTTCTCCAGCCACTCGCGCACCTCGCTCGGGGTCATCTTGTGGCCGTTCTCGCGGAACGTCGTGGGCTTGTCCACGTCGATGGTTCCGTGTTCGCGGGCACAGTACGGGCAGACGGTGACGTTGGAGGCCTCCTTGGCGACGCGCTTGGCGAGCCCGGCGACCTCCTTCTCCTCTTGCAGGTAGGTTGCCAGCAGCCTCTCGTAGTCGGCGCGCACGCGCTCCGAGAACAGGATGCGGCCGCAGCCGCGGCAACTGGAGCGCAGCATGTCGCGCACCACGCGCACGAAGCCCACATGGACAACGGGCATAGCAAGGTCAATGTGGCCAAAGTGACCGGGGCAGTCGCCGACCTTCTGGCCGCACGTCTTGCATCGCAGGCCAGGTTCGATGACACCCAGGCGGGGGTCCATGAGACCCATCTCGATGGGGAAGCCGTCGTCGTCGTACGTGTCGGCGGTGATGACCTTCGTCGCCGACAGGCCGCGGATCTCCTTGGGAGACAGCAGGCCGAACTGCATGCGGCCGATCTTCTTCGGCTGGTTCGTCAGGGTGCGGTTCATACGATGACCTCCGTCGGGAGAGCGCCGCGAGCCGGGGCAACGCCGGCCGAGGCGGATGGTAGGAGGCAAGCGCCGGCGTGGCCGGAGGCCACGTCAAGCGATGCCGACGCCGCAGGCGTCGGGCTGGCGCATGCAGCCGGCTGCGGGGCACGACCAGAGGAGGTCATACCAGAGCCTCCAGGCGCATACGGGGAGCAATGATGAGAGCCTTCAGTTCCTCCAGGAGCAACTTGAACGCGTAGCTCATCTCGACCGGGTGGATGTCTGCTTGGTCGCCGCACACGGTGCAGCGGTAGAAGCCGCGCCGGTCGAGCATGGCGACGTGGCCGCACGTGTTGCACACGTACTGCGTCGTCAGGTCCGACTCGTCGAGCAGGCGGTCCTTGATGACCATGGACACGCCGTGGCCAATCAGGGCGTCGCGCTCCATCTCACCAAACCGCAGACCACCGTCACGGGCACGGCCCTCGGTCGGCTGGCGCGTCAGGATCTGCACGGGACCGCGGCTGCGGGCGTGGATCTTGCCGGCCACCATGTGGTGGAGCTTCTGGTAGTAAATGCAGCCCACGAAGATATCGACCTCGAACATCCGGCCGGTCTGCCCGTCGTGCAGGCGGCGGCGGCCGTTGTTCTTGAAGCCGTTCTCCAGCAGCAGGCGGCGCAGGTCCTCTTCCGGCTCGCCGCTAAACGCGGTGCCGTCGATGAAGCGGCCCTCCATCGAACCGACCAGGCCGCCGATCATCTCCAACACGTGGGCGACGGTCATGCGGCTGGGAATGGCGTGGGGGTTGACCACGATGTCGGGCACGAGGCCTTCCTCATCGAAGGGCAAGCCTTCCATGGGAACCATGAGGCCCAGCACACCCTTTTGACCATGCTTGGAAGCGAACTTGTCGCCCAACTCAGGGATGCGCTGGTCGCGCACCTTGATCTTGACCATGCGGGAGCCGTTGACCGACTCCGTCAGCATGACCGTGTCCACGAAGCCCATCTCGCCGTGGCGCACCGTGACCGAGGTCTCGCGGCGCTTCTGCGGCGTCAGGAAGTCCGTCGGCTCCTCCAGGAACCGGGGCGGGCTGGTCTTGCCAATGAGCACATCGCCGCCAGACACATCGCACTCGGGGCTGATGAGACCATCTTCCTCGATGTCGCGGTACATCTCCTCGGGGCGAACACCACGGCACTCGGGGTCGGGGCGCTCGAAGCGGTCCTCCTGGCCACCGGGGTAGCGGCGCTCCTCCGTCGAGTAAGTGCGGAAGAACGTCGATCGGCCAAGGCCCCGCTCCACGGACGCCTTGTTCATGACAATGGCGTCCTCCATGTTGTAGCCGTGGAAACTCATCACAGCAACAACGAAGTTCTGCCCGGCGGGGCGCTCGTTGAAGTTGATGTACTTCGACGCATGCGTCTGGGTCAGGGGCTTCTGCGGGTAATGCAACAGGTGGCCGCGGGTGTCCGGGCGGATGCGGTAGTTCGCATCGCCGAACCCGAGGCTCTGCTTGCCCATGCCCGCGCCCATCGTAATACGGGGCGACGAGTTGTGCTCGGGGTACGGCACAAGGCTCGAACCAATACCGAGGATGACCATGGGGTCGATCTCGCAGTGGGTCTTCGACGGCGTGAGATCATCCTGGGTCAGCGCGATGAAGAGGTTCTCCTCCTCCTCGGCGTCGATGTACTCGATGACACCCTCGTTGACCAGGTCGCTCCAGCGGATGCGGCCGTCAACCAGGTCCTCCACGTACTCCTTCGTCAGGCGCAGCTTGCCGGCGTCGGCCACCAGCAGGGGGCGCCGCACGCGGCCAGCGTCACAGTTCAGGAACACGCTGTTGGTGTCCTGTTCGTGGTAGACGTTGACCTCGTTGGACAGCAGGCCGGCGCGACGGCGCTCCTTCAGGCGGCGAACCAAATCGAAGGCGTTGTCGTGCAAGCCCACCAGGTCACCATTCAGGTAAACCAGGGCGCCGGGCACGTCGCGCTCGACGGGGCGAAGGCCGAAGTCGCGCAGGACGCGCTCGACCTCGCGCTCGGGGAAGCCCTCCGAGATTTCAACGCAGAGACTGAGATTCTTCACCAGGCCACAGTTGGGGCCCTCCGGCGTCTCGTTGGGGCACAAGCGGCCCCACTGCGTGGAGTGCAGGTCACGCGCCTCAAAGTGAGGCTGGCTCCGGGTGAGCGGGCTGGTGACACGGCGCATGTGCGACAGGGCCGCCAGATTGCTGGTGCGGTCCAGCAACTGGGACACGCCGGCGCGGCCGGAAACCCAGTTGCCCGTGGCTAGGCTGTGCAACAGGCGCTGGCTCAGAACGTCCGCACGAACGGCCGTCTGAATCTTCACGTCACGGTTACGCGCGTGCGCGCGTTCAAGCTGATACTTCAAGTCCTTGCACAGGGCCATGAAGGCAACCCGGAACAGGTCCTCCATCAGGTCGCCAGCCAGCTTGAGGCGCTTGTTGGCGTAGTGGTCCTTGTCATCCGTGTCGCGCACGCCCAGGTACAACTCGAAGACCGACTGGCCCATGCGAGCCAGGAAGATGGCCTTCGTGATGCGGTCCTCGGGCTCCTGGCCCAGGTGGGGCAGCAGGTTGCGGTCCATGAGGGCCTCCACGCGCTTGACCCGGTACTCCTTGGCCTGGCCGCCAGCCAGGCGCTTGCCCAGGTAAGCGACCGCTTCTTCGCGGTTGGTCACACCATACTCGTCGGCGGCGGACTCGATGTTGCCGAAGATGAGGGGCTCCATGGCCTCGTGGGTCATGATGGCGTGGACGATTTCTTCGTCCGACTCCATGCCCAGGGCGCGTAGCAGGATGACCAGGGGAATCTGGCCCGAGGCGCTGGGGACGGTGACCATCAGGTTGCCGTCCTTCTTGCGCTCGACAACCACGAGTGCGCGGTAACCCTCGTGCTGGGAGAATACCTTGGCAACCTCGACATCGGTGCCGTAGCGCGTCGTGCGCTCCACCAGCACCCGGTTGGGCGCCAGGTCTTCCAGCGTGATCAGGACACGCTCGGTGCCGTTGGAAATGAAGTACCCGCCGGGGTCCAGGGAGTCCTCCTGCAACTCGATCAGCTTGCGCCGGTACTCGGGGTCGCTGAGCGGCCGGCCGGAGACTTCCTCCTGGCGCTTGCGGCCGATGTTGCAGTGGTTGGAGTGGACCATCACGGGCAGCCGGCCCACGTTGACCAGTTCCGCCTCGTGCTCAATGCCGTCGATGACGGGGATGAACTCGAGCGTGAGCGGCGCCTGGTAGGTGAGGTTGCGCAGGCGTGCTTCCATGGGGGTCAGCGGGCGCAACGAGCCGTCCGCTTCCTTGACCACCGGGTAACCGATCGAGATCTTGCCCAGCTTGATCTGGTAGCCCTCGATGTCGGTCTGGACAACCCCGCGCTCCGACGTGTCGTCGTCGCCCACCCGAATGTGGTCGATGACGTGTTGGAGACGGTGCGCCAGGAAATCATCGTACGAAGCGATGTGGTGGTTGACGATCGAACGTTCCTTGTAGAAGGCATCGACGAGTTCGCGCATGAAAAAACTCCTAAAGGGCCTCGACCACGAGGCGGTAGACGACGGCTCGGCCAGCGGTGGGGCTGTTGCGTGTCACGCGTACAACCTGCCCTGGCGTCCCGGCAACGACCTTGACTGCCGGGTCGTTGGCGCGAATCTTGGGTAGCTGGTCCTTGGTTACGCCGATGGCGCCCAAGGCCTCGCTGGCATCCTCATCAGACATGATTTCGTGCAACGGCACGAACTCATGGTTGAGTACGTTAAACCTGAAGTCTTCCTCGCTCAAACGATCACCTGGCCCATATTCGAGACTCCACCGAGTGGCTTCTCCTCGTGCGGCTGGTTGCGCCACCCCTGCTCGCGGCGCAACCCCCCTGCCGAAGTGGGCACGCCAGAAGGCGCGGCCTACTGCCGGCTCGGGGTTGTAGGGCTGCGCGAAGAAGGGGTGGTAGAAAAGGCTACCCCCAGTGCTTGAATCTCCAAGTCAAGCAGAACACACACATAGAGGTTGCGAGAGGAGGGGGATGAACGCACGGACCGATCAGCAGCCGCTCAGCGGACGACGGACGTGGCATTGCCAGTGGCTCGGAGGCGTCATGACCGGGGTGCACGGATGGTCCGGATTGGGGCAGGCCCCCTCCATGAAGTGGGCCTCGGCGGGCTCCACAACGGGGGACGCGAGCACCGCGGCGCCGAGGGCGGCGACGGCAAGCAAGAAGACGATGGCCTTCATGGGGCTGGCCACCGCCGTATGCCACTTGAGCGCACCGTTTCCCGGTTGTCCAGGCCAGGGTTGCCTGGCCGCGTCGTCAACAGAAGCCCAGGATACCCAGTGCTGCGCACATCCAGTCCTTGGGGTCCATGTGCGGCTGGATGTTGCAGGGCATGTCCGGCTCAGGGCATTGTTCATGGCGGGCCTCTACAGGCTCCACAGCCGGCGAAGAGGCGACCGCGCCAAGGACGAGTACGATGGCCAAGGCAACAGTGATGGCTTTCATCGGGCCGCCATAAACGGCACGATCTTCACATCGACGTTTCCCAACCGTCCAGGGCCGCCGCCGTGGAATCAACAAAACCCGTAGTGTTCAAGGATGGCGCAGACAAGTTCCTTGGTGGTGTAGGGCTGCACGTCGCACGGGTAATCCCGATCGGGGCACTGGTTGTGGCCCGCGGAAACCGTGTCCACAACCGGGGTCGCGGCGACGCCGCCCAGTACTAGCGCAAGGGTCAGGACGAGGGTAATGGCCTTCATCGGTCGGCGATCGCTGCGGGCGATTTGAGCCCGACGTTTCCGCAACATCCAAGCCGCGGCACCCCGCTTTTTACCGGTTGCAGAGCCCGTAGTGCCAGAGGTAGCCGCAGACGTACTGCGGCGACGGATCGATGGTTGGATCGCATGGGCGCGGGTCCGGATCGTCTTCACACGAGTTGTGGTGAGCCTGAACGGTCTCCACGGCGGGGCTGGCGCCGACGGCGCCGAGGATCAAGGCTGCGGCCAGCGCGAGGGTGATGGCTTTCATCGGCCGGGCAAGACCCTACGGCACTTGACCCCGACGTTTCCCAACTAGCCAAGAGGCGTTGGGAGCAAACACGCCACGGTGCCCGGGCGCGGCGGCACCATCTGGAAGTGGCAGCCACAACGGAGCCAGACCGGATCCAGCGCGTCCTCCATGTGGCTATCGATGCTGTAGCCCACATGGCGCATGTGAAACTGAACTGGGCCCTCATCCATGTCGCTGGAGAACGCATCCGGCACCATGCCCCAGTGGGCGCTACCCTCCATGCTGGGCAGGTATGGACTGTCCCACCGCGTGCCTGTCACGGGCAAGTAGAGGTGGCGATCGTCCGATTCCACGGTCGGGATGGGCCAGAAACGGGGCCACGTCACGTTGGTTGAATGAAGGTGCCAAAACGGTTCGACAGCGTCAACGGTCAGATTCTCCACGCTCGGCACCGGGGGCCACGCCACGAGTACGCCCGTGAGCAAGGTGTCCATGCGGGGTGCGCCGAACGGGACGATCACGAAGCCCGTGGGGCCGCCTTCCCATTCCAGGCGGGGCGCGTCGTCCTCGCCCACCAGACCCAGGATTCCACGCATGGACGAAACGCCTTCCGGCATGTTCCACCAGAGGCCCAGTTGCACGCGGTCCGGGTCGATGCGGCCGCCTTGCTCCGGATCTTCGTAGGGGCGCACGTACAATCGCCACTGCGCGGCCTCTTCATCGTCATCGGTCCACAGCCGACAAAACCAGCCCTGCGGAACATCCGCCAGTGGCGCGGCACGAACCGGCGTGCCATCCATCGTGTCTGGCGCGCAGCCGGGAATGCTGCCGTCCGGGAACGTCCATGCGCAGTCTTCGTAGATCGACAGATTCGGCGCCGCATGCAGGTCGGCGGAGGGGCTGGGCGTCGACAGGCATCCAGCGGTCAGAGCCACCACAACGACCCACTTGAACACGTCCGGCGATCTCAGCCGCCCCCTATGAGGTTATTGACCTGATCGGTGAACGTTCGTCACGGCGGCGCCGACCTGGCCAACCGGAAAACCCGGGTTGTAAGGGATTCACAACCCTGGGGGCTCCGCCGCCGACGGGACTCGGCCCCCCTGGGGGCTCCGCCGCCGACGGGACTCGGCCCCCCTGGGGGCTCCGCCCCCGACGGGACTCCCCCGAGCTTGGGCCGGTCTGCTTTGCAGACCGACCTGGCGCTATCACGCACGCTGGGAACAATGGGCCGTAAGGGATTCACAACCCTGGGGGCTCCGCCCCCGACGGGACTCCCCCGCGGAGTGGTCGATCGGCTGCGCCGACCGACTTGGCCGACGAGGCGCGACCGCTACTGAAGCAAAGTGGGCCGTAAGGGATTCGAACCCTTGACCGGCGGGTTAAAAGCCCGCTGCCCTGACCTGACTAGGCTAACGGCCCGGATGGATTTGGCGGATGATCCGGGTGAAAGCCCGCTGCGCGGCAGGCAGAGCCCGGAGGGGTCTGCCGGCCAGCGAGGCGAAGCCGAGCGGACCACGAGCCACGCGCGCTGCGCGGGGCTTGTGGGGACCTGACTAGGCTAACGGCCCGGATGGATTTGGCGGATGATCCGGGTGAAAGCCCGCTGCGCGGCAGGCAGAGCCCGGAGGGATCTGCCGGCCAGCGAGGCGAAGCCGAGCGGACCACGAGGTTCACGCGGAGCGTGGACCTTGTGGGGACCTGACTAGGCTAACGGCCCGGATGGGAAGGCGAATGCTGTTGTGCGGGTTGAAGCCCGCTGTGCGGCAGGCAGAGCCCGTAGGGTTCTGCCGGCCAGCGAGGCGAAGCCGAGCGGACCACGAGGTTCACGCGGAGCGTGGACCTTGTGGGGACCTGACTAGGCGAGCGACCCGGATGGGAAGGCGAATGCTGTTGTGCGGGTTGAAGCCCGCTGCGCGGCAGGCAGAGCCCGTAGGGTTCTGCCGGCCAGCGAGGCGAAGCCGAGCGGACCACGAGCCACGCGCGCTGCACGGGGCTGGTGGGGCTTGACCGGGGGGGCTTCCCGCCTGGGCTCGGGATTGCTTGGCGGACCCGGGCAAGCGCGCCGACCGACGGCCTGCTAAAAAGGGATTGGAGGGCGGCCGGCTGCCGCCGGGGGGTCCTGGTCCGTGCCACCTAGGGGTTTAGGATCCACGCGTCCTCGCTCCACGGCGCCGCAAGAGGCAGGGCCCGCGTGGGCGCGATGCGCAACGTGTACGCGCCCGTGGTGCTGTCAAACGCCAGCACGGAGCCGTCCTCAAGGGCGAGGACGTCCAGCACCTCAGGCGTAGGACCTCCTGTGGCGGCGGGGGCATCTGGCTGGTTGTCCGGAATGAACACGCCGATGGACGGCAGTTCCGGCCACTGATCCGGGCTCGCGTCGGCGGCCCACACGCCGCCGTGGTAGAGTGCCGTGTACAGGGTGTCGCCGACGAGAGCGACGTAATGGGTGCTGAAGATGAGGCCGCCACTCCATTCGATGTTGACCGGGAGCGTCCAGCGCGCCAGCGGCTGTGGCTTGGCGGGGTCCGTGGTGTCCAGGATGACGATCTGGCCCGTTGGGCGGCCGTCGGGCCGAGCGCCCAATTCCTGACCGGTGATCGTCACGTGCCGGTCGTGCCACATGCCCACCGGGTAGGCCGTGTGAATGGCGCCGGTCATACCCTGCCCCGCTGCTGGGTCCCGTTCGCCCCAGGTTGCGAGGCGGGTGATCTGGCCCGGGCCGTCGAGGCGGACGACGATCAGGCCACCATCCCAGTTGGCTAGGTAGGCTAGCGTGTCCCCGGTGGGTTCGTGTTTCTGGATCGTGCCGTCCACGTGGCCGTTGAGAAGTGGGTGCACGTCGCTGCCGGTTCCGGCGATCTGGTTCTGGTAGTCGGCGCTAAACTCGCTGTGGGCGAGGAGTTTGCCGCCCAGCGGTGTGTCCTCGATCGTGAAGAAGCTGAAGAACGACGCCGTGTAGACTAGGTTCGTCGTTGAGGCCAGAACCCAACTGGTCCCATCGATGGTGGTGGCGCTGACGCTGTGGGGTCCGATGACCGGCTGGGGCACGAAGTCGGCGACACGGGGCACCTCCGGGTTGCTGAGATCTACCAGCAGCACGCCGGAAGCGTA
>JBFIJP010000125.1:0-10451 GCA_041600695.1 Thermoplasmatota archaeon
AGGGTCCGCTCGGCCTTTGGCCTCGCTCGCCGGCGGCAGCCGTCGCGTCGCTCCTCTGCCCCCGGCGATCCGGTCCCCCGCACTACCGGTTGGAGTTCGGAGAACTCCAAGCGCCCGAGGCCCCCGGCCGAGGGAGACCCCGAGGCTGCGCTTGCGCGGCCTTGGGGTACTTCGCTTCGCTCAGTCGAAGCGCGTGGGCCCAGATACCCCTACGGCCCTGGCGGGCCGCAGGGTCCGCTCGGCCTTTGGCCTCGCTCGCCGGCGGCAGCCGTCGGGTTGGAGTTCGCAGAACTCCAAGCGCCCGAGGCCAACGGCCGAGGGAGATCCCGAGTTGCGCGCAGCGCAGCATGGGGTGCGAGCCCTGCGAGGAGCAGGGCGGGGGCCGGATGCCCCTGCGCCCTGGCGGACGCCATCAGGCGACCCCGTCGCCAGCGGCGGGCGCGGCGGAGCGCACCGTCAACGGAGCCGGTGCTAAGCAGCGGGCTGCTTGCGCCGCCCGAGGTGCCACATCGCTTTTGACAGAGAACGTCTCGGCTACGACCATGTACGGGTACACTCCGCCGCTGGTCATTGCTGTGGCGGACGACCTGGTCGGCGATGTCGCGGGCTTGCAACGAGTAGCGGCGGGTCTGGCCGATCGGTTGGCGCGCCGGCCGGCGTGGGTGGCTCTGCATGCCCCGGCGCGACTCGTCGAGAGGTGTCGCGGCGCGCAGTTGGATTTGCCTGCCCTGGTGGATGAACTCGAAGCCCTGGACTCCCGGCCCGGCCGGCCGCTACTGGACCTTGACGCCTCCGTCGACACCCCCCGGACCTGGCTGGAGCGGGCTGTGGCCGAACTTCTTCGCTATCATGCGCTGGATCAGGGACTGGATTTGCCCGTCGTCGAATTGTCTGCCGAAATCCCCTTGCCCCGCCGCGCCAGCGCAATCCTGTGCGCCGGGGTCCTGCGGCAGGAAGCGGGCAACTACCAACTCCTGGAGGCTCACGGCAGCGTGTTGGCTGCGGTGACTGCGGCCCGCGAACTGGGCAGTACGGAAGTGGAAGTTTGGGGAGGCCAAGATCAGGTAGATGGCGTCGCCCGCGGCCTAGCCGCGCGCTTTGGCATTACGCTGAGCCAAGGGGCACCTCCGGATGCCGAGGTTCGCGTGACCTCCGGATCCACGTCCCGCAAGGCCGACGCGTAGAATCTGGGGCCGCCGACCAACCGCGGCGTGCATAGCTTTTGGAATTGGCCGACAAGGCTGAAATAGGTGTGGCGACGCTTTAGGGCTGAACGGATATGTCGCCCGCTTGCACCCTGATCCGCCATTTGTGCGCCTGCCCCCCGGTAGATGCATCGCGGATCAACGCGTGCATGTGGTAGGCGATCCGTTACCCGAGTGCCCTTGGCACAGGAGACGGATGCAATGACCCAACAAGCGAGGAAGCCTCTCGGCACCACCCGCACCCGACCCGGAACCGCCGGCCAGTTCAGCCCCTGCCACGCCATTATGGCATGGTATGTGTGCCTGAACCGGCCGGCGGTGATCGCTTGAGCGGCTTTGGTCCATGCCTGATTCATGTGGGGGGCTCCATGCTGGACTCCCCGTCGGCGTACTGGGAAGTCGCCGACAGCGTCCTGGCCCATCTTGAGGAAGAGCCGACGTGGGTCGTGGTCGCGTCCCCGGCCCAGTTGAGCCATGATCTGGAGGTCGCGTACGCCGACGCAACGCCAGCCCACGTTCAGAAGGTCATCAACCATGTCGAAGAGATGATGGAGCACTCGTTGGCGCCGGCGGCCCGGGAGCAACTCCTGCAGAGTCTGCACGCGGCGCTGGCTACCAGTGCGCGCTCGGTGGCTCGCTGGGGTGACCGGGCCAGTGCTTTGGCACTGGGCGCCCGTATTGCTGAGGGAGGATTCCACCTTCCCTTTGCCAGTCTGGAGGCGGGCGCGCTGCCGCCCCACCGCGGCGCCCTGGTTCCCCAGGCTGATCTTGTGGAGCCCGGGCCCGGCAACGGCGAGGCGGCCACCGTGGAATTGGCCGTTCAGCTTGGGTCCCCGGAAGTTCACTTCTGGAAGCGGCACGGCGGATTGCGCGGCGCCGATGGCCTCGCAGTGCTGGAGCGGGTCAACGCCCGGCAGCTCCTGGTGGCCCGGTTCGCGGACGGCCCCCTGCACCGTCACGTCGTGGAGGCGTCCATGCGCCACGGCGTCGAGTTGGTGCTGGAAAACCCCCGCACCGATCGGTTGGCGACTCGCGTCATGCCGGGCACCCGGTTCATCCTGCGGGCGGGGCTTGTCGGCGCGGCTGCAGCAGCCTAGGGCGGGCACGGCGGCCGCCGGGCGAGGCCGCGCCGACCCAAAGCTGGCCTAAGCCCCAACTCTCTCCACCTTCTCCCCCGTTGACCCGGCATCCGGGTCGTCACGCGTTCCCGGGACCGGGCCCCCGGGGACGCCAGGTCCGCAAGGTGCCAGCCTACGTGATCGCTCGCGCGCGGGCCACTCGCGAAACCGCTGGCGAGGGCAAGTCCCCTGACGGCACCCTGTTACCAAGCGGAAAATAAAGAATCCGTTAAAGCCGCCGAGGTCGGCGTCTGACAGTGGCGGCATCCGAGCATCCCGGGCTGGCCCCGAAGCCCCAGACGAAGCGGCGGCACCGCGAAGCTACAATAATCACAGAAAATGGCTTCGGAAATGGTCAAATTTGTTTGCGCTTTGGCTTGCCGGACTGCCCATGCATCGTCAACACCGCGTTTCGAAAACGCTCATCGCCACGACCCTTGCCACCCTGATGCTTGCCGTCCCGGTAGCCTCTGCTGAGCTGCTATTCGACAGCCTGGAGCTCCCCATCCCGCTTATGGAGACGCGGCCGGGCGGCTACGCATGCGGAATCGAGGTCACCGCAACCGAAGACACGGTGATCAACCAGATCGCCATCTACTCCGACCCAACCGACGCATCGTTCAATGTCCGGTTCATTATCATGGACCACGACACCCAGGCAACGATTTTGCTCACCGACAGCAAGAATTTCGCTGACGCCGGGCCTGGCTGGTACCTGTCCGATGTCTTTGCTCCGATCACCCTGGCGGCCGGCGTGCTCTACGACATCGCCGGTATCCCGGACGCCGAGCACACATTCGCCGCCGATTCCACTCCCACCACGATGGGCGCGCTGAGCTCAACCAGCAACAATCCCAACTTCCGCGGCTTCGACACGCCCGAGGAAATCGGCCACGGCGGCGCCGACTGCGCCACCAGACTCTACAGCGACGCGGCGCCCGCGCTGCCTGACTTCTCGTGCACCATGCCCGACGACGGCACCGCCTGGCGCGCCGGCAAGATCTGCGACCTCGGCACCGCGACCGAAGACGTCACGATCACTGGACGCAACGTGGGAGCCCGCGACTGCCGGTTCTTCATTGAGGATGCCGACGCTCGCCTCACGCGCATCACCAGTCGCGGCACCGTCGTCCTGGCGGGCGAGACCGTCAAGGCGTACTGCGACAGCCGCTTCGTCGGCTCCCCCACAGTGACCTTTGAAGCGACTGTGTAGCAGCCCAGATTTCCATCATCCTTTTTTTCACTAGCGAGCCGGCGTCCTCTGTCATGTTTTGGGCGGCCGGCGCGGGTGCGGCGCAGGGCGGGGTCGGTAGCCCCCCACTCAACCCGCATCATGGCTGGCGAAGTCCCCCTACCCGCACCCGAGGCCCCCGACTTCGCCTGCACCCTGCCCGACGACGGACAAACCGTCCGCCGCGGCCAACTGTGCGAGCTCGGAACCGCCACCGAAGCCGTCCGCATCACCGGCATCAACGCCGAAGCCCGCATGTGCCGCGTCTACGTGGAGAGCGACGGCGGCTACGAGCGCGTCGGCCGCGGTGCCACCATCGAACCCGGCCAGACGCTGTCTGGCTACTGCAAGGCTCGCTTCAATGGCGACGTCATGCTCGGCGTCAAGGCCATCGAGAAGGTTGAGCCGGCCCCGAAGGCACGCGCCCAAGGCGTCGACCCCACACTGGCGTAGGCCGGCCAACTCTCCACCTCTTCCCCCACGGGCGGCCTCTGGGTCGCCCCGCATTCCCGGCAAGGGGCAGCTCGCGGCCCCAGCCCAAGCGAGCGTTTGCAGGATCGGACCTGACCTGGCGACCCGCAAAACCCCCAACGCCAGGGCAGGTACCCTGGCCACCCCCTGAGACGTGAAAAAAACAGGACGGGCCGAAGCCGCGGCGGCCCGCATCCAACCGTAGCAGCATCCGAGCATCCCGGGCGGACCCAAACCGCGGCGCGGCCACAATAATCACTGAAAATCGGGTCGGAAATTATCAAATCCGTTGGCGCCTTCGCATGCAGGAATGCCCATGCATCGTCAACACCGCTTTTCGAAAACGCTCATCGCCACGACCCTTGCCACCCTGATGCTTGCCGTCCCGGTCGCCTCGGCCGACCTGCTATTTGACAGCCTGGAGCTTCCGGGTTCAGTACCCGAGACCCGACAGGGCGGCGACGCATGCGGTATCGAAGTCACGGTAACCGAAAACACGGTCATCACCCAGATTGGCATCTACTCCGACCCGACGGATGCTTCCTTCAACGTCCGGTACATGATCATGGACCACGACACGCGCGCGACGGTTCTGCTCACTGACAGCAAGAATTTCGCTGACGCCGGCCCGGGCTGGTACCTCTCGGATGCCTTTGCACCCATTACGCTGGAAGCCGGCAAGACCTACGACATCGGCGGTATCCCGGACGCCGAACACACGTTCATCTACGACATCACCCCCACCACCATGGGCGGACTGACATCGACGAGCGAAAACCCCAACTTCTCCAGTTTCGAGGTGCCGGTGGAGATTGGCCACGGCGGCGCCGACTGCGCCACCAGCCTGTACGGCGCCGCGGTGCCGGTAGTGCCTGACTTCTCATGCGTGATGCCCGACGACGGCACCCCCTGGCGCGCCGGCAAGATCTGCGACCTCGGCACCGCGACCGAAGACGGCACGATCACTGGACGCAACGTTGGCGCCCGCGATTGCCGCTTCTTCATCGAAGACGCCGACAGCCGCCTCACCCGCATCACCAGTCGCGGCACGGTCGTCCTGGCGGGCGAGACCGTCAAGGCGTACTGCGACAGCCGCTTCACGGGCTCCGCCGCCGTGACTTTTGAGGCAATCGAGTAGCAGTCCTGATTCTCTCTTTCCGGTCCTCCCGTCTTCCCTTCTTACCCGATCGCG
This sequence comes from Thermoplasmatota archaeon, assembly GCA_041600695.1. GTDB lineage: Archaea > Thermoplasmatota > E2 > JACPAO01 > JAHFTW01 > JBFJVP01. Next base: position 5,218 of record JBFIJP010000125.1, read on the forward strand.
CCGCCGCGGCACCGACCGATGTGTAACGGTTGCGGTCGTAAGCGCCCGCACGCCGACGCACGCGGCTGGCGGCGTTCTTGGCAGTCTGCGGCTATACCACGCTTTTGTGACCTACCCTCCCGTCGCCGCCCACCCTGCGCCCCCGGCCGGCCCGGCCGACCCCAGCCACCCAAGTGGTCATATAGGACCCCCCTGTCCGACCGTTCGTCCCCTAGGGACAAGCATGTCCGGAGGCTGGCTGGATGAAAGGCGAACTCCTGTTGAAGATCAAAACCGCCGAAGAGGCGGCCGGTGCCCGTGTGGCACAGGCACAAGAGGAAGCCAAGGCCATTGTTGCCGAGGCTCGCCGCAAGGCCGAAACCGCGCACGCCGACGGCGTGGCGGCTGCCGATGCCGCCGCGGCTGAACTCGTTGCCTCGGCGCGAAGCGCCGCCCAGGCGGATGCCAAGAAGGTCCTGACCAAGGCCGGGCACAGCGCCGAAGCGCTTGAGCAGCGCTTCAACGAGGGCATCGACGGCGTCGTCGACCGCGTCCTCAAGGTGTTTGAGGGGAGCCTCTGATGTTCAAGCCGGCCCGCATGGCGCGCGTCCTCGTGGGCGGGCACAACAGCCACCAGGAGGCCGTCATCGAGACGCTCTACCGCGAAGGCGCGGTTCACCTGGAGGACTACAAGGACCCTGACGGCATCACGCACATTGGCGAGCCCCTGGCCGCCGGCGACGAAGCCTCGGGCCTTCTGGTCCGCGTGCGTGGGCTGCGCAAGGCGCTGGGCGTCGAGTCGATGTTCGGCAAGGCGCTGGCCACCGAGAACCCCGCTGCCCTCCTGGAAGACGCCGAGCAGGCCATCCTTCCCGTCATCGACCGAGTAGGCGACCTGCGCGGCGAACTGGCTCGCGTCACCAGCGACGCCAACGCGATCCATCCGTTTGCGGAACTCGATCTGGATCTGGCCACCCTGCGCGGCCTCACCAGCGTTCGCGGCTTCCTCGGTGTTGCCAAGAGCGACCCGACCGAGCGCTTGCGGGCGGCCAACGTCCCTAGCGAAATCGCTTCGCGCCCCGTGGACCATGGCTTCGCCGTGGCCCTTTTCGTTCCCGTCGCCAAGGCCCAGGAGGCCGAAGCGATCCTCGGTGCCGCCGGCTTCAGCGCCACTGCCGTCCCCGCCGACGCCTCTGGCACACCCCGCATGGTCCTTGACGGCCTGGCCAGCGAGTTGGCCAGCCTCGAAGCCAGCCTGCAAAAGCAGGAGGCGGAGCAACTCAAGCTGCGCGAAACCTGGGGTGCCCGCCTGGCGGCCCTCGAGCGCGCCCTGTCGGAAGAGGTCGAGAAGACCCAGGCGCCGCTTCAATTCGGCGTCACCGAAACCACGTTCCATCTGGAAGGCTGGGTTCCCCAAGCCCGCGTCAACCGCGTTGTCAACGCCCTCTCGGCCCGTTTCGGCGACAGCCTGTACGTGAGCGAATTGGGCGACGCGCCCGAAGCGCACGGTCATGACCACGACGGCCATGGCGACGGCCACGGCCACGACGACCCCAAGACGGACCCGCCGGTCCAACTGGTCAACAAGGGCCTGGCCAAGCCTTACGAATTCCTGCTGGGCCTGCTCGGTCGACCCCGTTACAGGGAGATCGACCCGACCAAGCTCATGCTTCTCTTCTTCCCGCTCTTCTTCGGCCTAATGGTCGGCGACCTCCTGGTTGGCCTAGCCATCGTCGGCTTCGGCTACTACCTCAAGAAGAACCACATCTTTGGCATCGGCGGCCCCGCCGTCGGACGCGCTCTGGTCATGGGTGGCGTGATTGCCATGGTGGCGGGCGGCATCGTCTTTGGCGAGGCGCTCGGGGTTCACTTCGTGGTGGATGACAAGGCCGCCGAGGAAGGCGAACTGTCCTGGGAGGGTTTGCTTGGCGTCCACTTCCCGACGGAAGGCTTCATCCATAAGGCCGGGCACGGCGCCGCCGACAGCCACGCGTTGTCCGGTGCAAGCCATCCCATACAGATTCATGCGGAGGAAGTCCACGAGGAAACCAGCATGCTCTCACTGACACCTCATGGGGAGACCCACCTGAGCGTCAACGGCTGGTTCAACCTGGGTTATTACTCGAAGGTGCACGATATCCAGGCGCTCCTGATCTGGTGCATCATCATCGGCCTCGTGCACCTCATTCTCGGCTTCGTGTTGGGCATCCGCAACGTGTACGTCTCCCACGGCGCCAAGCTCGCCATCCAAGAGAAGGCCTCGTGGCTGCTGCTGATCGCCGGCATTGCGGTCCTCATCTGGGGCCTCGTCGGCGGCCAAACCATTGGCACCGCCGCGGGGGCCGGGATGATGGTTGCAAGTGTGGCCCTGCTATGGGCGGGCGCCGCCCACACGCTGGGCGTCGGGTTTGTGGCGGTCCTCGAAGTGTTTGGCTTCGTTGGCAACCTCTTGTCCTACACGCGTCTGGCAGCCATCGGGGCCAGCAAGGCCGGCATGGCCATCGCCTTCTCCGCCATCGGTCTGACGCTGTCGGGTGGTGCTACCAATGCCATTTGGTGGGCCACCTACGTCTTCGGAATGATCGTGATCACGCTGCTTGCCATCCTTTCGGGTGGCCTGCAATCCCTTCGTCTCCAATACGTGGAATTCTTCCAAAAATTCTACACCGGCGGGGGGCGGCCTTATGAACCATTCGGCCGTCGCGCGCCCTAATCCCTCTCCCACCAAAAAACTCAAGGAGATACTGCAAAATGGTAATCAAGTACGCCCTCTGGATTGGACTACTCGCGCTCGTCGCGGTCGCTGCCACTGTCTCGGCTCAGGATCAACCCGTCGTTCAGGCGGCAGACCCCAGCCCCGGCCTGATGGCCATCGGCGCGGGCCTGGCAGTAGGCATCGCCGGCATCGGTACCGGCATCGCCCAGAGCAGCATCGGTGCCGCGGCTGTTGGCGCGACTGCGGAAGACGAGAAGAACTTCGGTAAGGGCCTGGTTCTGACCGTCATTCCCGAGACCATCGTCATTTTCGGTCTCGTCATGGCCATCCTGCTGTGGCTGAACATCTAGGCCGTCAGGAGCGCCGCATGGGACTGGAACACATCATTGACGAAGTCCGCCAGGACGGCGATCGCCGAGCGGAGGCAATCCTTGCCAAGGCTCGCGAGGAAGCGGCAGCTATCCTCGCCGAGGCGCAGTCGCGAGTGGACGAATACCGCGTTCGCCGTGAAACCATGGCGAGCCGTGAGATTGAGCAGTTGAAGGTGCAGGTCGCCAGCAGCGCCGAATTCGAGGCGCGCAAGGTTGTCCTGAACCGCGAGGCGCGCCTGCGAAAGCAGTTGCGCCAGACGCTGCTCGATGGCTTTGCAAGCCTGCCTGCAAACGTGCGCAAAAAGCACATGCAGGCCTTGGCCAAGCGGGCTTCCGCCGTGGTTGAGTCCGGTCGCATGTGGGCATCCAAGCAGGATGCTGAACTCGTGGGCACGCTGGCGGGCTACGAGTCCGCTGGCACCATGGACATCCGCGGCGGGCTCGTTGTGGAGAGCAAGGACGGCACCGTCCGGCTGGACCTCTCCTACGAGACGCTGCTGGACGACCTGTGGCGTGACATCCTGAAGGCCGAGGCCGGGCTCTTCGCCTGAGGTGGCAAAATGGCGCTTCTAGGTCTGGGCAACTCGACCAATTGGCCGTACGCGTCGGCTCGCATCCAGGCGAAGCGGGCGAAGCTGATCCCGACTGGTGAGTACCCGAAGCTCCTCAAGATGGATGTCAGCGAGATTACCCGCTACATTGAGGAGTCCGCCTACCGGGCCGAGGTCGACGAATTGTCGAGCCGGTTCCGGGGGCTGGATCTCCTTGAGGCCGCGCTAACGGTCAACGAGGAACGGACCTACCAGTCTGTGCGCCAGATGCTCAACGGGCCTGGGCGCGCCATGGTGGCCGAATTCCTGATGCGGTACATCGTCGAGGATCTCAAGACGGTGTTGCGCGGCAAGGCTGCGGGTGCGTCCCGCGAGGACTTGCTCAAGGAACTGCTGATCGAGGACTCGGGCACGTACAACATGCTCCAGCCGGCGCTCGTTGACGACGTGCGCACCATTGACGATGTCGTGGCGGTACTGGATCGCCAGGGCGGCGTGGCCCGCGAGTGGGCCCGTGTCCTGGCTGCGGTGCCGCACGAATCTTCGCTGGCACGGTACGAGGACGCGCTGGATCGTGCATACTACCACCGGCTGCTGGCTGCTGTGAAGGACACCAAGTCCCACGGCACCGACCTCATGTACCAGTTTGTCCGTCGTGAGGTGGATGTCGTCAACCTGGTCAATGCTGCCCGCTGGGTGGCGGCAGGGCAAACCGGCGACTTTTCCTCGTATGTGGTTCCGGGTGGCCGCCAGTTTGGGGTCAGCCAGATCATGCAGATGGCGCGCAGCGAGGGCCTGGGCGCCTTTGCAGACCAACTGCGCGACGCCGGCGTGGCCGAGGATGTCCTGAAGGGCATGGAGCGGGCTCGGGAGACCGGCCGGCTGGTGCACTTCCAGGCAGCCCTCGCACGCGAGCACCTGCGCGAACTGGACCGGTTTGCCCACGGCAATCCGTTGTCCATCATCCCCATCCTCGTCTTCCTGGTGCGCAAGCACCGTGAGGTCGTGCTGCTGCGAGCGGTTGCCCGCGGACGCGCGGCCGGGTTGAGCGAGGAGCGTCTCCAGGAGTTGATTCAATGAGCCAGATCGCCGTTATCGGCTCGCAAGAGTTTACGCTGGGCTTCCGGCTGACCGGGATTCGCAAGATCCTGAATGCGTCGGAGCCCGAAGAATTGGATCGCGCGGCGCGCGCCATCCAGCAGGACGACAGCGTGTCCATTCTCATCATGGAAACCAGTGACGTGAGCCGGCTTGAGCCGCGCCTGCGGTACGACCTGGTTTCGAGCGTCAAGCCCACCCTCGTTGCGGTGGGCACCGAGGAGGATAACACCCTCCGAAACAAGATCAAGCAGGCAGTAGGTGTTGACCTATGGTAAGCGACAAGGGAACAGTCTATCGGGTCGCCGGACCCGTCGTAACAGCCGTTGGCATCAAGCCCGCCATGTACGATATCGTGCGTGTGGGTGACGAGCGCCTGATGGGTGAAGTCATCCAGATCGAGGGCGAGAAGTCCATCATTCAGGTGTACGAGGATACCTCTGGCGTCAAGCCCGGCGAACCCGTGGAGAACACGGGTCGTCCCCTTGTCGTTGAGTTGGGTCCCGGCCTGATGACGTC
>JBFIJP010000126.1:0-10447 GCA_041600695.1 Thermoplasmatota archaeon
CAGGTGGACGCCGTCAGTGAATTCGTTGGGATCATCACCAAGCGCCGCACCGTTGGAGAAATCGAACGTGTGGACGCCGTGCGGGCACAAGCCCACCAGCAATTCGCGCACCGCCGCGTGGTAACCCGAGAATGGCGTTGCATCCTCCAATTTGGCCAGGAAGTCCGGCTGGTAGGGGGCGATGAAAACGTAGGTCGCGGTGCCGTTGTCCCGCGCCGCGCCAAGTAGTTCCACCAGTAGCCGAACCGCCGCCGGAGCGGGCTCGCGCAGGCTCCTGTAGTCGCGCCAGAATTCGTTGACAAAACGCCCGAGACGCTCCTGCCCCGCCGGCGTATCCAGGGTGTTCCAATCCGAAAGGGGCACGAAGTTGCCCCGCTCATCAATGGCTGCCACCGGCTCCGGGTAACCCGCCGCCGAGTACCACAGGACCTTGAGCGCGTCGGCCACGTAGTCGGACTGCCGAGCGTAGAACACGCCCCACTTCAGGTAGTCCACCGCGCCGGCCTGCTGATCCACGTACGGGCCAAGATCATCGTCATTGAGCAACTGCAGCGAGAGGGACTTGCCCGGCCGCAACTGGTACGGGTCCAGCGCCACGATGAGATTCTCCGGCGTACGGTTGTTGGCCACGGCGAAACGGTAGATGGCCAACGCATCCTCCAGTTCACCGCCAGCCACGGCGAAGTTGAAGCTCGGCCCGAAGCCCGCCGCCTGCATTTGATCCGTGGGATAGTGCCGGGCCCGCGAATTGCCCACGATGATCGTATCCGGAGCATCATCGAGGTCCTTGAAGCGCGACACACGATCCGCCAGGTCCGTGGCCGTGATCGGTTCGAAGAGGTCTGGCGGGAACTCACCCCGCGGGTTGACCACCATGACCAATCCAAGCAACAGGCTGCCCTCCAGCACCAGCAGGAATCCGATGGCCAGAAGGAACCGGCGCAGCCGGCGCGGGTCGTGGCCGGGCTCAAGCTGGGCCCCCGCAGGCAGGGCATCCTGATCGACGATCGCTGTTGGGCACATGTCAGAATTGGTAGTAGAGGAACGGGCTGTTTCCAGATGACAATCGCACCAGGCTCCACATCAGCATGACGGCGATGGCGACGGCCCACCACGGCGTGGGTCGAACCGTCACGTCGGAAGTCGGCTTGGCCCACTGGGTGTAGGCGATGACAGCAAACATGAGTAGCGCCGCCGGGGCCAGCAGCAAACCGATGTCCCCGCCGGCCGGCCAGAACATGAGCGCCAGAACGCTGCCGGCATCCGCCAGACTCGCGGCCCGGAAGATCACCCAGCCGATCACCACGAGCAGCAGGGTGGCGCCCCGCTGGAGCACCAGGGGCATGCGGTCCCAGGCGGGTTGCACCTGCCGGTACAACGCCAGCAACAGGCCATGATACAAACCCCACACAACGAACGTCCACGCGGCGCCGTGCCAGAGGCCACCCAGCAGCATCACGATCAGCATGTTAATTTGTGCGCGCCTCCGACCCCCCCGGTTCCCACCCAGCGGAATGTAGAGGTAATCCCGCAGGAACGTACTGAGAGTGATGTGCCAGCGGCGCCAGAAATCGCTGATGTTGACCGCCTGGTACGGTGCCCTGAAATTGATGGGGAATCGCAAACCAAGCAACAAACCAAGGCCAATGGCCATGTCCGAATAGCCGCTGAAATCAAAGTACAACTGGACCGTGTAGCCCAGGGCAGCGAGCCACGCCGTCACCGTGTCTAGGCCCGCCACGTTGGCCCAAAGGGGATCCGAATGGGCCGCGACCGAATCTGCGACCACCACCTTCTTGAACAACCCGATGGCAAACAAGGCAACGCCGAGAACCAGGTGTTCCATCCGGGGCCCCCGCGGCAGCGCATCCATCTGTTGATCGATGGTCCGGTAACGAACGATCGGGCCCGCCACCAACTGCGGAAACATCGATACGTAGGCGACGTATTTCACGAATCTTTTCGTGGGCTGGACGTCGCCCCGATACACATCGATGGTGTAGCTCATCGTCTGGAACGTGTAGAACGATATTCCAACGGGAAGAACGATGTTGTAGCCGGGGCTGGCGACATTCGCACCAAACAATTGGGCGATTGAAATGGCGTTTTCCGCGAAAAAAAGAGCGTACTTGAAGAATCCCAGCACGCCCAGGTTGAAGAGAATCGAAATCCAGAGCCACGTCTTCCTGCGGGCTGGATCAGCTTCCCGGCCAATACGCAGGGCAACCAGGAAATCGACGGCGGCGCTCCCGAGCACGAGAACAATAAACCGCACGTCCCAGAAGCTGTAAAAGACCAGGCTGGCCAGGGTTACGACAGCGAATTTCCATTCCCGCCGCGGCACGGCCCAGTACGCCAGCAGCGTTGCTGGCAGGAACAGGATCAGGAAGCAGTACGTGTTGAACCGCGCATCGCAGTCCAACAGGAGGGCCAGTTCTCTGGCAACGTCGTTGTCGAGGAGCCCAGCCACCGTTGCACGCCAAATTGGCAGCTTCAAAAGCCCTTGTGGTCAGCCCGGGACGGGCCAACCCGAGGCCCCGCAGGGGGCCCTCAGGGAGGGGAAGGGGACGGGTTGTCAGACCATCTGGAGGAAGTCATGGCCGCAGCACCCCACTCCACCGGAGCAGGGGTCGGCGCCCGCGCCCGCTTCCGCTGCCATGTTGCCCTAACCAGTATATTTCGCTTGCGGGACAAGAAGACGCCCCTAAGGGCCTGAGTCCCCACAATTGGTCGATGCTGGCGCCATCGTGGCACCATGGCCTGGGTCAGGGCGTGTCGGCTCAGCTTTGGGCCGGCGCTCCCGAAGGCACGCGGTCACGGTCCACCGCGGCCTCTGGAACCGGGTAGAACAACGGCACCACCATCATGGTAGCCACCCACATGAGAATGACCGCCATGGCCGTTGCCAGGAGGGTGCGCGTCACCAGCACGTCGGTCTGGCGGCTGAAGATGCTGAAGGCAACGAAGGTAGTCACGGATGTGAGCAGGACCGCTTGGCCGACGAACCGGTACACCCTGCGCCGGTCATGGGTCCGTTCCATGTTCCAGATCAGGTGGACCGCGTCATCCGTGCCGATGGCCATGATGAACACCAGCGGCAGCATCAGCCCGACGGAAAGCCCAATGTCCAGCAGCGGCAAGGCGCCCAGCCACCACGCAGTGGTCACCGCCATGACGGCAGCAACAGCGGCGCTGGCGCGGACGTTGCGGGTGAGTGCGGCAATCATGATGACCACGAGCGCGTAGGAGACCAGACCGATGTTGGCGATCCAGGGCTGCTCCTCGCTGATGAACAGGTAACTGAAGGCGTTGTTCCCGAACTGGTGGACGTGAACTTGTTCTTCGCCCACGCCCGTTGCGGCACGTGCGGCTGCCACCGCCTCATTGGTGGCGATCCAGACGCGCTCGGCCTCGTCAAAGGTCAGTTCCGCCTGGTTCGTGTCGTACGTGACCACTCCGATGTCGTAGGCGCCCGGGGCCAAGAGGATGGTCATGAAGTTGGCGAAGGGGCTGGCGAAAATGTCGTCCAGGACGGCCCGGATTTCTTCGCTGGTCTGGGGGTATTCGATGTCCTGCGCGCGTTCGTCGGGAATATTGCCCAGCACGAACTGGTTGACAATGGCATCCGGGGTGCCGTCGTTGATGGCCAGCCAGGCGCGAACCAGGCGCGTGAGTGAGGTGACGCTGAAGCTCTTCAATTCCGGGTGCTGCTCCAGTTGCACTTCCAACTCATCCAGGAACACATGCGCCTCCGGCTGGGTGAGGTCCCCCTCGACGATGAGGAAGTTGGAAACAGTGGAGGCGCCGGCTCCAAAGAAGATCTCGTCAATGACCTCCGAGTCGTCGCGCACCCGGTCGCCGTGGGGGTAATTCAGTTCCGGGTTGCCGAAGGCCTCCGTCTTCAGGTTGCCGGCCGACACGACGGCGGCTCCAGTAATCATCAGCACGAGGATGGCGAAGACGCCCCGGTGTCGTCCGACATGGCCGGCCAGGGCGACGATGCCCTCGCTGCCCTTGTGGCGGCGGCGCGGGGTGTCCTTGGCCGTCAGTGTCAGCACCGCGGGCACCAGGGTGAGTGTGAAGGCGAAGGTGACGAACAGGGCGATGCTGCTGACGATGCCCAGTTGGGCCATCAGGACGCTGGGGCTGTACGCCATGAGCAGCAGCCCCACCATGGTGGTGGCGGTGGCGATGGCCATGGCGATGCCGGCGCGATTGCCTGCCTCCTGAAACGCCTCTGTGTTGCTCAAGCCCTCACCCTTGTGTTCCAGGAACTCGGACACCATGTGGATGCCGTAGTCGATGCCCACCCCCAGGATCAGGGGCACGATGGTCATGTTGAGGGCGCTGAAGGGAATGTGCAGCCAGCCCATCAGGCCCGCCGTCCAAACGAAGGCAGTAAACAGGTTGGCGGCGGCCACCAGGATGACCCGGGCGTCGCGGAAAGCGACGTACAGGATGACCAGGATGGCCCAGATGATGATGGGTGCCAGCGTGGAGATGTCGCGCTTGGTGACATCGGATGCGTGGGCGTCCAGGGTCGACACGCCGCGCACGGCGATGCCCTCCTCGCCGCTGAAGACGTTCCAGGTCAGTTCGCAGGGCGCGACATCGCCGTCGCCGCGGTCGCCGTCGCCGTCGTCGGCGCCGTCGGTGCCGTTGGTGCCGTCGCACGCGGCGATAGCCGCCTTGTAGGCATCCACGGCAGCGTAGACCTCCCGGCCAAGTTCGACGCGGCTGGGCGCCTGGGTGCTGTCGAAGAAGATCAGGGTGCGGCCGGCCTTGAAGGTGGGGGCGACCACGTCGTTGATGGAGTCGTCGGCGGCGTTGGCTCCCTGGAAGGAGGCCCAGTACTGCATGGAGCCCACCGGATCTGTGCCGGGCAGGGCGTAGGCCCGAGGGTCTGGCTCCCCAATGGCAGGTGGCCGGCCCTCCAGCAGAGGCTCCAGGATCGACTGGTCCGGCCGGGAGTTGAAGTGGGCGGAATTGGTCCAGTTGACGGTCTTGATGATGCCCGACAGGTCGATGGCGTACTGCGCCGACGGGATGCGATCACGGAGGAAGCGCCACACCTCGTCCATGCCACGAACGTAGGTCTCGTCCGTGACGTTGCCGCAATCGGCGGGACCAATCCGGTTCGGAAGATGCGCCTGCGCCGCGCCGCATTTTGCCTCGTCGATGGCGTAGAAGAAGGTCACGTAGTCGTAGAAGCCGCGAAACTCCGTGGTGGCGTTGTAGGCGGCGTGGGTGTGGGGGTTGTCCTTGGGCAGGATCTTGAGCAGATCGGCGTCGGTTTCCAACTGAGCCATCCCTGCGCCAGCAAAGAGCGTCAGCACCGCAATGATGGACAGAACGCGACGGGGCTGCGCCGCACTGATCAGTGACAACTGGCCCAGCCAGCGGCCCAGCAGCGTGTCCTTCTCCAACCCCATGTTCTCTCGTCGATGCTGGCTTGGCCTCTTTGGCGTTGCCGTTTCACCGAATTCTTCGCCAGGCCCCAGATTTGTGCGGGCTAGCGCGGCCCTTCCGCGCTCCGGCCAGGCATCGGCCGCCAGCTGGCCGCCGTGCTCGCCGGGGTTGGGGCGACCTTACGGCGAGAAACGGTAGATGGGGCCGTCGGTGGCGGCCACTGCCTGGCAGAAGCACGACCCGCCAACCAGGAGGGCGTCGTCGCCGGTCCAGACTGGGTTGGACGCAGCCATGGCCTGGGGAATCGTCGCCTGGGGCGTCAGCGTTTCGGCAGCTGGATCGAAGAAGTAGACGGTGTCCACCTCGCCGGCCGTGTTTTCAAGGGTCCAGCGTGCCCCGCCGTACACGTAGATGCCCTCGCCAACGGCGACGGCGGCCATCATGTAGCGTCCAACCGGCATGCGGAGATCCAGCACTTCCATGGCGCCGGTGGCCGGGGTGTAGCGGGTGATCTCGTCCATGAACCGGCGTTCGGAGGTGGACCATCCGCCGAAGAGGTACACGCTGTCGCCATGCCAGGCCGCCCGGGTACTGTGCTGGTTGGGGAGACTTTCCGGCATGGTGGCAACCGCGCCCGTGGCGGGAGTGTAGCGCAGGATTGCCCCGCCGGGGTTGTCCTGGAAGATGTAGGCGTGGGCGCCGTCGAAGGCCGCAGTGGTCCAGAAGCTCTGGGGGATGGTGGCGGTCTGGATGGCAAGCGTTTCTGTCGCGGGGTCAAAGCGCATCACGGGACGCGTGGATTGGCCCGCCGGCCAGCCGTCTTGGCCACCCACCAGATAGATTTCACCATCGTAGACGAACGAGTCGGCGTAGGCGGTGGGAGCTGGAAGCGTGGCGCCGAGGACGGTGAGCGTGCCGTAGTCGGGGTCAACGCGTACGATTTGGTCCCATGTGTCCAGTGGGAAATGGCTCCAGCCACCGAAGTAGTAGGCGTCTTGGCCGCCCCAGGCCGCCGCCGTCCCGAAGTGTGCACTGGGCATGGTGGTTACGAGCACAACGGTTCCGCTGGAAGCAAGTGCGGGGCCAATCAGCAGGACCGCGGCCGCGGCCACCCATCTGGATGCGATCATCAGAAATGGATAACATTTGTTACATTTGATGATTCTGATGGGTGGAAGCGCCATGCCCTGGGCAGGCGGCGCAAGCGCCCCCGGCAAGGCGGCGTTGAACCTCGCCGACTAACGGCGAGGTACGGTATCTGGCTGGCGCCTGGCCGGGCAGGCCACTCGCCTACTGCTCGTCGGCGCTGTGCTGGGCACAGAAATCGCTGCCCGGTCGGGCGGGTCGCCGGCACCGGTCGCCGGACAAGGTCGTTCCCGTACAGCGCTTGCCAGCCACCCCAGGGACTCCTCCGGCCACATCCGGCGCATCCGCCGTCTTTGCGGCGTCCGCCGCACGGGCGGCCGCTCCAGCAGCGCCCCGGCCCGCCCGCTTGTCCGCTGCCTTGCCCGCTGCCTTGCCCGCCGCCTTGGCCGCCGCTTCGTCATCCAACGCATCCAGTTGGGCCTGGAGCTGCTTGGCCTTGCGACCGTAGTACTCCTTCGCCTTGCGGGCCTCGTTGATCGCGGTGTCCAGCAGAAGCTCCTCGGTTTCGATGGACTGCTCGTGCAGCTTGCGCGCCGCCAGCCGGATGGCCAGCTCCCGTGCGTTGTCCGGGTAGCCCTTGTCAATCAGCCGGACGATGCTCTTGGCCATGAGAGGCAGTTGGATGAGCACCAGGAGCATCACGAGCGGGATGACCAGGAACAGCATCGAGATGGCGAAGAACAGGTGCACCCATTCGGGTAGCACGAAGAGCGCCACGATGGTCGCCAGCACAATCAAGATACCTGTTGCCAGGAACGCGCGGACGATGCGCAGGATTCGGACGACCTTCTTCGCGTTGCGGCTGATGCTCCGCAGAGTGTCGTCGATCTTGTGCCAGATCGCCTTGTACCACGCCAACTTGCCCTTGGCCACGGGCCGGCGACCAGCGGCGCGCTCCTAAGGCGTTTGGAATGAAGCCGCCGAGACAGCGTGTTGCGCGGCCCCGGCCCGTGTTTCCTGGCTCCGCCGCCGACGCCGGGGCCATCGCGAGCCTGGAAACCCCATCCGGCCAACCGCTGTCAGAGCAGCCGGAGCAGCCGGGGCCGCGCCGCGGTGCGGCCGGCCATCCCTCGCTTGGAGACCCTCGACCGCGGAGGCTGGCCGGGCCATCCATGCTTCAGCATGCCGGACCGGCCACTTTGAAGAAAAACAGGATGAAAGGATGAGGGGGTTGACGAGTCAATTCAGGCAAGCTTGGTGTCGGCCGCGTATGAAATGCCGTTGCAGGCGCCGGCCTCGCGCTGCAAGCCAGTCATGGTGTCTTCGGGCTGCGTCACGTGGCCAATGGGTAGCCCCTCGGGAATCGCGCCGCAGTCGGCACCAACCCCGTTACTTTCTTGCCACAGCTCCAGGCCGTGGGGGTAGGCGTACAGGTACAGCGTGCTTCCGTCAGGGGCGCCCACGGTCGTCGCGCGCTCGCTGGCCGTGGCGGGGGTCGCCAAGCCGAGCAGCAGGACAGTCGTTAGGACGGCTAGCGTCTTCATGGGTTCAACCTGCCCACGCGGGTGGGCACGTTCCGGCATTCGCATCAAACCATAATGACGTAACCTGATTATCGAAGGCGAGACCCACCAACCGGAACCGTCCGGGCGGAATCAACCCCTCCGGTCGCCGCATGCCCGCCCGCGGCGACGCCACACAAGCTCTTTCCGGGCACGGCCGCGTCCCGCCCCATCCATGGTCCTCTGGAAGGAAACACTGAAGGTCCGTCTGTTTGGTCTCGTCAAGATTCCACTCATCTGGTATGTGCGGCCCCGCGTGGTTGCCCTTGACGACGACAACATCACCGTCGTGTTGCCCCTCACCCGCCGCACCAAGAACCACTGGGGAACCATGTACTTCGGAGCCCTCGCCATCGGCGCCGATCTCGCCTCGGGCCTCATCGCCATGAACGTCATTGAGGCGGAGAAGAAGGCCGGCGGCCCCGCCGTCACCCTCCTGTTCAAGGACATCCACGGTGAATTCCTGCGCCGCCCCGAGGGCCCCGTCCACTTCACGTGCGACCAGGGCGCCGCCATCCGCACGCTGGTCCAGAAGGCGGCCGCCAGCGGCGAACGGGAGAACATGCCCGTCAAGCTCACCTGCACGGTGCCCAGCAAGGGGCCGGAAGAAGTGGCCCGGTTCACGCTCACGCTCAGCCTGAAGCGGAAGGGATAGCTGGCGATCCGGGCGCAGCCCCTTGCCATCGTGCCGCACGCAGCCTGAACGGCCAGGCAAGGCACCTGACCTGCCGCGCCGTCGCCCGCCACCTGGCCACGGCGGCGCCAGAGCGCCGCGGGAAACGGGTCTTCCGTGCGCAGGACCCTGCCTGCCGGACCCATGGTCAGGGCGCCCGGCTGTCAACTCACCGCCGTACCTCCTCGCCCCTTGCCCGTCGCCCCGCGCCGGTCGCCCCTTGCCCGTCGCCCCACGCCCCGCGCCGGCCGCCCCTTGCCGCCGCACGCCTCTTATAGAAGCGCTCGTAACCCCACTTCAGCGATGGCTCCAGGCAAGCGGGACTACTACGAGGTACTCGGCGTCGACAAGAGCGCCGACAAGGACCAGATCAAGCGGGCGTACCGCAAGATGGCGGTCAAGTATCACCCCGACCGCAACAAGGAAGCCAACGCCGAAGAGCACTTCAAGGAAATCAGCGAAGCCTACGCCGTCCTCTCCGACCCCGAAAAGCGCCAACGGTACGACCAACTCGGCCACGCCGGCATCGACCAGCAATACTCCGCCGAGGACATCTTCCGCGGCGCCGACTTCGGCGACATCTTCCGCGGCATGGGCGGCATGGGCTCCATCTTCGAGGAACTCTTCGGCATGGGGCGAGGACGCCACGGCCCCAGCCGCGGCCGCGACCTCCAGGTGAGCCACGAAATCACCTTGGAGGAGGCCCTGGAGGGCACCACGGCCGAACTGTCCTACCTGCGCCTGGAGCGGTGCGAGCCCTGCCAAGGCAGCGGCGCATCCCCCGGAAGCAAGGTGGACTCCTGCACCACGTGCCGCGGCGCCGGACAGGTTCAACAGCAGCAGCGTACCCCGTTCGGCTACCTCAACACCATCGGCCCCTGCCCCAACTGCAACGGCCAGGGGCGCATCATTCGCGAACCCTGCCGCACCTGCCACGGCAGCGGCCACGACCGCGCCAAGCACACCATCGAGGTCAAAATCCCCGCCGGCGTCGACACCGGAAACGTCCTGCGCGTACCCGGCGGAGGCGAAGTCGGTGACCGCGGAGCCCCCGCAGGCGACCTCCACGTGGAAATCCGCGTCAAGCAGCACAACCGCTTCCACCGCGACGGCCCCGACCTGGTGACCGAACTGCCCGTCACCTTCCCCGAAGCGGTCCTGGGAACGCAGCGCGACCTGCAAACCCTCGACGGCGTCGTCGAACTCACCGTCCCGGCCGGCAGCGAAACCGGCAAGGTGCTGCGCATCCGGGGGCGCGGAATGCCCTACCTGCGCGGAACCGGCCGCGGCGACCTCCATGTGCGCCTGCGCGTCGTCGTTCCCCAAAAAATCAACGACCGCACCCGCGACCTGCTCGAGAAATTGGCGGAGGAACTCGAAGTGGATGTGGCCGAGAAGCGAAGGGGTTTGTTCGACTTCCTTCGCCACTGACGCTCGGGCGGCATGACAACCTGGCGACAAAGGTTAAAGCCGGGGATGCGAGCTTGAGGTCGAATGCGGCTGCCGGTGGTTCCCCTGACCCTCTTGCTTGCAACGCTCGCCCTGGCGGGCTGCGCGGCACCTGATGCCCAGCCGTCGCCTCCGACCGGCCGCATCGACGGGGCGGTGCTCGGGCCCTTCCTGAGCCCCTACGGCAACCACACGGTCCGGTTGGTTGAACTGGACCGCATCGACGTGACCAGCGAAATGGGCGGCTTCACGTTCCGCAACGTGCCCC
>JBFIJP010000127.1:0-10362 GCA_041600695.1 Thermoplasmatota archaeon
GCGGCGGACGCCGCGGCTCGGCCGAAACCAGTTCGTCGCCGACGCTTCCGAGGGCGGCCTCAATGCGCTCGTGGTCCGCGACCTGAGCCTCCTCCAGGGCGTGCAAGAAGGCAGCCAGGGCCTCCTCGTCCTGCGGGCCCGCCTCAGCGTACGCCGGGGGCTGCGCCGGGACCAAGTCCTCCCGGGCGGCTTCCAGGGCCTCCACCAAGGCGCTCTCGGCGGCCAGCCGCTCGGCTTCCAACTCCGCCTGCACGGCGGCCAGGGCTTCCTCGTCCGCCCGGGCAGCCACAGCCTCGCCGCGAAGCGGCCCGACAAAGCCCCGTTGTCGTGCAGCCGCCAGACCGGCGCCAACGCCACCGAGGGCTGCCTCGATGCGGGCGCTCTCGTCCTCCATCGCCGCAAGGGCGTGTGCCAAGGCTTCGTCGAGCGCGGCCTGGTCGCCGGAATCGAGGGGGCCAGCCTCTTTGATCTCATGGGCAGCCAGGGCTTTCTCAAGGACCGGCAGCTCGGCTTCGGCCTGGTCGATGCCCAGTTCCGCGGCAGCCGACAACAGCGTTGCCTCCTCCTCGGGGTCCAGTTGGGCCGTCAGCACCTCGGGCTGCTCCGCCTCCTCTTCGATCCCTTCGACGAAGCCGCCGAGAATCTCATCGGGAATGTCGATTTCCGGCTCGGGCGCAGGCGCCGCCACATCTCGCCGCCGGACCAGTCCATCGGCCCACGGATGGCTGAAGACCTCATCCGGCACCTGCTCGTCCTCCGGGGTAACTGCGGCCGGTTCGCTCGGCTCCGGGGCCGGCGCCTCGTCTCCGGGCAGCCGTAGCCCCTCCAGGCCAGGCAGTCCTTCCAGGGGCTCGGTTCCCGCCCAGGGAATGTCCACCAGTTCATCCGATTCGGCTCGCACCACCCAGCGGGGGACGGCTGGCCGCACGGGAGGGCGCGTGGTTGGCGGGCCTGGCGGAGACTCGGCTCCTGAAAGGCGACCCGCGAGTTCGTCGAAGGCAGCTTCCACCGCGTCCCGCTCCCGCTGCTGCTCACGCTCCAGGGCGGCCAGTGCGTCGGCCAACGCTGCCTCGTCGTCGGGTGGGGCTTCGGCTGCGCCGGGCTGCGTCTGGTCAGCTTCGAGGGCTGCCCCGATGCGCTCCAGGGCAGCGCTTTCGCCGGCCGCCTGCCGAATGGATTCCGCCTCCAACTCCCGCAGAACATCCTCTAGAGCGGCTTGGTCGGCGGCAATCGCCTCCCGCGGGGGACCAGCCTGCGCCTCCCGCGCTGCTTCGATCGGGCGACTGGGTGTTGGGGGGACCCGGGTTGGCCGGACCTCCGCGTGAATCTCGGGCTCCGGCTCGGGCTCCTCTGTCGTCAGGTCCTCTTCTGCCGCCGCCAGGGCCGCTTCAAGCTCTGCGGCCTCCCGACGGGCTGCCTGTTCCAATTCGAGCTGTACCGCATGGAGGTACGCCTCGTCCTCCTCATCTGCCGCCGGCTCAGGCTCAGGCTCCGGCTCCGGCTCAGGTTCCGGTTCCGGCTCAGCTTCCGGCGCGGACTCGGCCGCCAGCCGGCGCTCGCTGGCAGCCAAGGCCTCCTCGAGCCGTTCCGCCTCCCGCAGCGCGTGCTGTTGCATTTCACGCTGCACGGCGCGAAGGTAAGCCTCGTCCTCCTCGTCCGACACGGCGGGCTCAGGCTCAGGTTCCGGTTCCGGCTCCGGCTCAGGTTCGGGCTCGGCCGCCAACCGGCGCTCGCTGGCGGCCAGGGCCTCCTTGAGCCGTTCGGCCTCCTGTAGCGCCTCCAATTCCACCTCGCGCTGAACCGCACGAAGGTAAGCCTCGTCCTCCTCATCTGCCGCCGGCTCAGGCTCCGGCTCAGGTTCGGCCTCCGGTTCCGGCTCGGACTCGGCCGCCAGCCGGCGCTCGCTGGCAGCCAAGGCCTCCTTGAGCCGTTCGCCCTCCCGCAGCGCCTCCAACTCCACCTCGCGCTGAACCGCACGAAGGTAAGCCTCGTCCTCCTCATCCGAGACGGAAGGCTCCGGCTCCGGTTCTGGCTCAGGCTCCGGTTCCGGTTCTGGCTCAGCGGCCAGCCGGCGCTCGGTGGCAGCCAAGGCGTCCTGTACCCGTTCGGCTTCCCGCAGCGCCTCCAATTCCACCTCGCGCTGAACCGCACGAAGGTAAGCCTCGTCCTCCTCATCCGACGCGGCCGGCTCAGGCTCCGGCTCAAGATCAGGCTCCGGCTTGGGCTCCGGCTCCGGTTCAGGCTCAGGTCCGGGCTCAGGATCAGGCCCGGCGGCCAACCGGCGCTCGCTGGCAGCCAAGGCCTCCTCGATCCGTTCCGCCTCCCGCAGCGCCTCCAACTCCACCTCCCGCTGAACAGCACGAAGGTAAGCCTCGTCCTCCTCATCTGCCGCCGGCTCAGGCTCGGCCTCCGGCGTGGGCTCAGGCTCGGCCTCCGGCGTGGGCTCAGGCTCCGGTTCCGGTTCCGGCTCGGGCTCAGCGGCCAACCGGCGCTCGGTGGCGGCCAAGGCCTCCTCGAGCCGTTCCGCCTCCCGCAGCGCGTGCTGTTGCATTTCACGCTGCACGGCGCGAAGGTATGCCTCGTCCTCCTCATCTGCCGCCGGCTCCGGCTCAGGTTCCGGCTCAGGTTCCGGCTCAGGCTCAGGTTCAGGTTCCGGTTCCGGCTCAGCTTCCGGCGCGGACTCGGCCGCCAACCGGCGCTCGCTGGCAGCCAGGGCCTCCTCGAGCCGTTCCGCCTCCTGCAGCGCCTCCAATTCCACCTCGCGCTGAACCGCACGAAGGTAAGCCTCGTCTTCCTCATCCGAGACGGCGGGCTCTGGTTCTGGCTCGGGTTCGGGCTCAGGTTCAGGTTTGGGCTCAGCTTCAGGCTCGGGGTCGGCGGCCAACCGGCGCTCGCTGGCAGCCAAGGCGTTTCTGACCCGTTCGGCTTCCCGCAGCGCCTCCACCTCCACCTCCCGCTGAACCGCCCGAAGGTAAGCCTCGTCTTCCTCGTCCGAGACGGCAGGCTCGGGTTCGGGCTCAGGTTCGGGCTCGGGTTCGGCCGGCGCATCGACCCGGCGCTCGGTGGCAGCTAGGGCCCGCTCGACGCGGTCGGCCTCATGAAGGGCCTCCGACTCAATCTCCCGCTGAACTTCACGCAGACGAATCTCATCATCCTCGGACGCGCCGGCCCCTTCGGGCTCCTCGCGCAGGTCCGGCTGAACTCCAGGTTGCAGCGGTGCAGGCTTGGGCGCTGGCGCCCAGTCCGGCGCAGGGTCGCTGCGTTGCGTGGCGACCAGGGCCTCATCGATGCGTTCAGCCTCCTCAAAGGCCTCACGCTCCACCTGGCGACGAACGGCCCCGAGGGCCTCTTCGTCATCCAGCGTTCCACGGTCGGGCTCGGGTGCGGGCCCGGGTGCGGGTTTGGGGCCACGCGACGCCGGTTCGAGGTCATCGCCGGCAGCAGCCGCCAGGCGCCGTTCAGCCGCCGCCAGAGCCTGGTCGACGGCCTCTGCCTCGCGACGCGCCGCTTCGTCGATTTCTCTCTGAACGGCGCGAAGGATTTCTTCGTCTGCATCGGTGGCCGCAGGGGCGTTGGCGGAAGGGGGCGGGTCGCCTGGCTGCGGCTCCGGGTCATCCCCGGGTTTCCGGGAGGCCGGTGGTCGCCCCCTGCCACCCTTCACAGGCCAGCGGACATGGGCTGAAGTTGAAAACCCAGTGGTTCAACGCATGGGCTGCGCAGGTGCGGGCCTACGTCAGGACGAGGGCCGGCTCTTGGAGGATGACCTCCTCCAGTCCCCGCCGCAGACCCACGCGTGGCTCCCAACCCAAGGCCCGGCGCGCGCTGGTTATGTCCGCCGTTGAGTGCTGCACTTCGCCCTCGCGGGCCGGCTCATACACAATGTCGGAGGACGAGTCGGTCAAGTCCACGACGGTGTGGGCGAGTTGCGCAATCGTCGTGCTGCGGCCAGTGCCTGCATTGAACACCTGGTTGGCGGCCTCGGGCCGCCGGGCACACGACCAGAGCAGGTCGGCAACGTCCACTGCGTGAACGAAATCCCGGGTCTGCGAGCCATCCCCGAAGATGCGCAAGGGCTCGCCGCGCTGAGCCAGGTCTATGAACTTGGTGATGACGCCCGTGTACGGACTGGTGGGATCCTGGCGGGAGGAGTAGATGTTGAAAGGGCGAACCACCGCCCAGGAAGCGCCTGCGCCCGCCGCTGCCTCAGCCACCAGTCGCTCCCCTTCCATTTTGGACGACCCGTACGGCGAAAGCGGCGCCAGCCGTGCATCCTCGGCCACCGGGGGCTGCACATCATCTCCGTACACCGCCGCCGTGGAAACGAAAACGAACCGGGAGTCGCGGCGCAGGCCAGCCAGCAGATTCCGGGTCCCATCAACATTGGTGGACAGGGTCGGCCCTGGATCGCGCATGGAGGCCACGACATCAATGAGGGCCGCCAAATGGATCGTGGCGTCGGCAGCCGCCACCCGCCGGGAAACCGCCGGGTCGCGGATGTCGGCCGGATCGGCGGCGGCTATGTCGATGCCATCTAGGCTGGCCTCGCCGGGAGCGCGCTCGCGCACCCACCAGCCCATTTGCCCGCAGTGACCCGTAACAACGACCCTCATGCCAAGTCGCGGTGAGGTGCTTCGGCTTGAAGGCGTTGCGAAGGGGTTGTCAGCCCCAGGCGGGCCCGCCGAACCCCCCGGGGACGGCCACTCGCCCCCATGCAAGCGATCAAGTGTTAGCAAATCAAGCTTTTAACCAATGGCGTCACCTGCGGGAATCGTTGCGGGTATTGTGCGCCATCCCCTGCCTCAACGAAGAGGTTGCAATCGGTTCGATTGTCCTCCGGGCCCTGCGCCACGTTGACCAGGTACTGGTGGTCGACGACGGGTCCACGGACAGGACGGCGGAGGTTGCCCGCATGGCGGGTGCCACGGTCATCAGCCACACCGACAATCTCGGCAAGGGCGCAGCCTACCGGACGTTCTGGAAAATCGCCCGCGACCAGGGCTTCGACGCGCTGGTTACCCTTGACGGCGACGGCCAGCACGACCCGGACGAGATTCCTCTGCTGTTGCAGAAACTCAAGGCCGACTACGACTTCGTGATCGGTGCCCGCTGGGGCGAGACCACCCAGATGCCCTTGTGGCGGAAGGTAGGGAAGCGTGTCCTCGACTACAGCACCGCCCTGGCCAGCCGCGGCAACGGCGCCGGCCCCAAACTGACGGACTCGCAGAGCGGATTCCGTGCCTACACGCGCACGGCGCTGATGAAGATCGAGCCCAATCACTCCGGCTTCAGCGTGGAAAGCCAACTGCTCATGGATGCCCACGAGGAGGCGTTACGCATTGGCGAAACCCGAATTCACTGCCGTTACGATGTGGACGGCAGCACCCAGAACAGCATTCGCCACGCTGGCGGCGTGCTCAACGAAATCCTGGTCCAGATCGGTATCCTGCATCCACTTCTGGCCTTCGCGCTTCCCGGCATGCTTCTGCTCATCCTGGGGCTGGTCGCCGGGGGCTGGTTCTACTGGGCGTACCAGACGACGGGTGGCTTCTCGATCCCGATCCTGCTCATAGCGTTCCTCTGTATTATCCTCGGCGTCCTCGGGATTTTCGCCGGCCTCGTGTTCAACCTCCTCCCGCGCAGCGTCGCCCGGGCGGTCAGCCGCTCGATGGGTTGAAGGCAGAGGGCCGCTGGGGGAACTCAAGCATGGCGCGTACGATTCGCATCGGCCACCCGCACGATCTGATCTTGGGCGCTGCGTGGACGCTTGTTGCGACCGTGCTGGCCTTGGCTGGCGTAGACGGTGCCCTGCGCGTGCTGGCAGGCGTGCCTTTCGTGCTCGTCTGGCCAGGCTACCTGTTGTCCGTCGCCCTGTACCCGCAGGCCTTCAGCCGGACCGAAGTCTCCAAGGGTGAGGACTCGGAGACCACGGAGCAGGCCGGACAGGGTCTTGACCCGCTGGAGCGCGCGGCACTGTCTGTCGGGCTATCCCTGGCGCTCGTGCCCCTTGCCGCGTTGGTACTCAACTTCACCCCACTCGGCGTGCGAGCGGTCCCCGTCACCCTGACCATTGGGGTGTTCAACCTGGTTCTGGCAGCGGCCGGCTACCGGCGTCGCCAGGTGCTACAGCCCGGCCAGCGACCCAGCCTGGCCCTGGATTTGTCCCTGGATCGGTGGCAGGGAACCAGCGTCGCAGATCGCGCCGTCACCCTGACGCTGCTGGCGAGCATCATGGTGGCCGGGGGTTCAGTCGCCTACATCCTTGCGGCCCCGGTGCAGGGGGAACCCTTCACCCAATTCTATGTGCTGGGCGCCGACGGGCGTGCCTCCGATTATCCCGTACATCTGGACGCAGGTGCCAACGGTACCGTGCGGGTGGGCATCGCCAACCACCAGCAGTCCTCCCAAGACTACCTGGTTCAGGTGGTGGTCGTCAACGGCACATTCCTGACGCCCGATGGCCTGCGCGGCGACCCGCAAGACAATTCCACGCGCTTCGAACCAGGCGACGCAAGCGTGTATGATTCCTGGACCAGCCGGCTGGCCGACGAAGAGGTCGAGGAGCGGGACGTGGCCATCGATCTGCCACCCGGCGACTACCAGGTGCGATTCCACTTGTACCGCGGCTCGACCCCCGCGGATTCCCCGGACCATTTCCTTCACCTGTGGGTCCAGGTGGACCCGCCCGCCTAGACTGACGCGCTCCGCAGGTGGCGTTCCCGCCTGCCCGCGACTCCCGTCGCTCGGCTGGGCCGCCTCAGCCGGCCAGCACCTCGGCGAGGCTGACTACCACGACGACGACGAAGGCTGCCGCGTTGACAACCACCAGGACGTTCAGCCGAGCCTGAATCTGCGAACCGCCTGATCCGGCCGCGAAATGGCGAGCCACCAGAAGCAGCCCCAGTTCGACGCCGATGATGAGCGACAAGGCACCTTCGCCGCCGATGACCAGCCAGGCCAGGGCGTTTGCGACAATGAAGAACAGCCCCAGCCGGACGGCGAGCCTCACCGCGTCTCCTCCGGCGGAGCTGCGCCGGCCGCCGCCTCCAATTCCTGAAACAGGAGGCGAACCAGGGGCGGCGTCACTTCAGTGTCTCCGACGACCAGCGGGCGCCCGACCGCCCGCACCAGGGCACAACCAATGGCCTGGCAAATATGACAACCGACGCGCTGGCACTGCGGGCTGGTGGGATCGCGCATGCACGGCGGCTGCGTGGCCCCCGAGTGCAGGCCAGCCTCGAAACCGCCAGGCACCGGGGTCACGGTCACGCCGGTGGCCAAGTCGGCAGAACCCAGGATTCCCTGCACGTGAGCCTCCATTTGTTCGATACGGGAACCCGGCTCAAGGGGGCGGGCCCGCCCCTGCAAGAGACTGAGTCCGGGCGGAACCAGTGCAACGCCCCGGCGTGTCCCTCCGCTGCCGCCGTAAACCATCGTCTGTGCATCCAGCGTTGGCACGGGGCGGCTTTTGCCGGCTGCCGCAAGAAAGAGCCTCTCCTCGCCAACGTTGCCCTGGTCCGGAACGTACACCAGGCTGCCGCCGAGGGCCAGGCCATGACGCACCGAGTCCAGGGCATCCGCCGTGCCATCCAGAAAGGCCTGCGCACTGGGGGCCGGAACGACCCTTTCGGCCACGATGACGATGAGAAAAATTCCAACGGACGCGCTACCGAAGGCCAGCACGCCTCCCGTGGGCGCGTCGACCAGAAGAAGCAGGGGCAGGGACGGCGCGAGAAACACCATTCCCAGGCCACGAACGATCCAGTCGAAGCGCACGTCGGGCCGACCGGGGTCATCCTGATAGCGGTTCCGCCGGGGGCGTGTGGGGGGCCGCCCGGCGGCCGATGCCGCCACCGCCACGTCTTTGATGAAGAGGCTGCTGGGCCGCCAGGGGTGCATGGTGCAGGCCGGGCTGAAGCGACTCTACCAGACCGGCTTCCTGGTTGCCCTAGCGGTGGCCTTGGTAGGCGCTTCCATGCTCCAGCCACTGTTTGGCACCCAGACCCACTTCAGCGCCTACAACACCCGCTGGAACGGCGCCAGCGGCCTTGCTTCCGAAATCGGCGCGGCTGGCGACGTGGCCTTCGCGTTCACCTGGCAGGGTGGCGAGGGGGGCCTGCAAATGGTCCACCACTCCTTCACCGCGTTCAACGTTGAACCGGAACGCGCCAGCCTGGTAATCCTCGGACCCGACCGCCCCCCCACGCCGGACGAGATCGCGTGGCTACGCGATTTCCTGGAGAACGGCGGGCGTCTCCTGCTTGGCGACGACTTCGGCACCGGCCAGGCCTTCCTGTCCGGGCTGGGAATCGGAACCAAGATCATGGGCTGGCCGCTGCTTGACCTCGCCTACCTAAAACGCCCCGAATTCGTGGTGGCCAGCGACTTCGAGGATCACGCGGCCACGCTTGGACTCAGTTCGGTGATCCTGAACCACGCCTCTGCGCTGGAAGTCGGCCAGGGCGGGCGGGTGCTGGCCCGTACCACCAGTTCAAGCTGGCTGGACATCATTGATGACGGATTGCCTTCGCTCGGGGAGCCGCTGGGCCCATGGCCCTGGCTCGTGGAAGAGCGCCTTGGTGCCGGAGCCATCCTGATCCTGGGGGACCCGAGCGCCATCACCAACGGCAACGCCGAACTTGCCGACAACGGCCGCTTCATGCAGCAGTTGGCGGCCTGGTTGACGGCCGACGGCCGAACCGTCCTGATCGACGAGAGCCACCGCCAATACCCCGATCCGATTCGCCTTCGTGCCGACCTCGTTGGCGAGGTCTCCCAGGTCACCCAAACAATTTGGGCTTCCGTCGCGCTGCTTCTGGTGGCCGCGTACGCCACGGGCCTGATCGATCGCGTCGCCGCTGGCGCCATCCACCGCGGCCAGGCCATGGCTGCACGTCTGTTTCCAAAGGCACCACCGCCCAAATCGGACCTCGTGGCCCGCGCCCGGGAACGGCATTCTGACTGGGACGAAACCGTCTTGAGGCGAGTCCTCGTGGGTTGGACGGAAGCACCGTGAATCTTGACCAGGCGGCCCGCGTGTATCGTGGAATCCACGAGGACTTGCAGAGGGTCATTGCGCGCCGCGTCACCGGCTACCGGCATGTCGTCACGGACCTGCTGCTGGGCCTGCTGGCCAGCGGCCATGTGCTGCTGGAGGGCGTGCCCGGTATTGCCAAGACCACGCTGGCCAAGACGTTCGCCGAAACCACGGGCCTGGAATTCCGGCGCATCCAGTTCACCCAGGATCTTCTGCCCGCCGATGTGACGGGCCACCTGTTCTACAACCAGCGCGACCAGGTCTTCGAGATGCGCGAAGGGCCTGTCTTTGCCAACGTTCTGCTGGCTGACGAGATCAACCGGTCGCCCCCCAAGACCCAGTCGGCACTCCTGGAGGCGATGGAGGAGCGCCAAGTCACCATTGAGGGGGACACGAGGCCGCTGCCGGTGCCGTTCATGGTGGTGGCAACCATGAACCCCATTGACGTTGAGGGAGTGTACCATCTGCCCGAAGCACAACTGGACCGGTTCATGTTGCGCACCCGGATGCACTACCTGGATCAGGAGCAGGAGCAGGCCATGCTGCTCGCCAAGATGCGGAACCAGACCGACCGGTCGGCGCTCCCCAAGCTGCGCAAGGATGTCATCCTGTCCGGGCAACGCATCGTGGGGCGGGTCCATGTCCACCCGGAACTGGTTGGCTACCTGCAACGCATGGCGTTGGCTACCCGCGAGCATCCGGATGTCGAATTGGGGGCGAGCCCGCGGGCCATGGAGCACATGCTGCGCGCCAGCCAGGCCTTGGCCCTCGTTTCCGGGCGCAGCTACGTCATCCCGGACGACATCAAGCAGGTTGCCTCGCGTGTGCTGGCCCACCGCGTCATTTTGGGCTTGGATGCGGACATGGAAGGCCGTCGCGCCGAAGCCATTGTGGACGAAATTGTTGCAGGCGCAGCCGTGCCCAAGGGCTTGGACCGATCTCGGGTGATGGCGCCGTGAAGCGCACTGCACTACTGTTCATCCTGCTATTGGTCGCCAATCCTGCGCTGGCGCAGGAAGGTACTGTTCACGAGGACTATCGCCGGGCCTTCCCGGACGATGCTTCGGTGCACGCAGCGGGCCAACGCGTTCTGGATTATGCTGAATTCGCCGTCGGTGACGCCATCGCCGTGCGCGACCAGCGCTTGCAACTCTATTCCGTCCTGTTTGGCGGCTTTGGCCACGAGAGGGAGTGGCTGGCCCTCAGTCGCCAGGAGGCCACGGGCATGCAGCAGGCGATGGGCCGCTCCACGGCGGACTACCCCATTCCCGACCTACTCCCGATCCTGGAGCCCCTGTCGGCCAAACTGGCCCGCAACGTGGGCAGCC
>JBFIJP010000128.1:0-10342 GCA_041600695.1 Thermoplasmatota archaeon
GAGACAACGCCGGCGGTCACGTCGGCGTGTCCGTTGAGATACTTGGTTGCCGAGTGGAGGCTCATGTCTGCGCCCAGCCGAAGGGGCTTCTGCAAGATGGGGGATGCGAAGGTGGCATCAACGGCGACCATCGCTTCGGCGGCATGCGCCCGCGCGGCCCAGGCCTCAATGTCGGCTACGTCCAGAAGCGGATTCGTGATGGATTCCAGCCACAGGAGGCGGGTGTTGTCGGGCAGTTCCCCGCCGCGGTGGTGGAAGACCTCGACGCGGATGCCCAGCCGCTCCAGTTCCGAGTGGAAGAGCGCCATGGTGCCGCCGTAACAGCCCTGTTGCACGGCAAGAACATCGCCCGGCTTCAGGACAGTCAGGCAGGCGGCCTGGATGGCGCCCATGCCGCTGGCAAACAGGTAGGCGCCGTCGGCGCCCTCCAGGCTGGCGACTTTCTCCTCAACGGACTGGAGGCTGGGATTGTCGTAACGGCTGTAGATGTAATCGCTGGGTGCGCCGTCGGGCAGCTCCGGAAACCGGAAGGTGGTCGTTTGGTGGATGGGGACCGTGATGGCGCCGGTGCGGCTGTCGGGCCGCTCGCCAGCGTGGACGCAGCGCGTGTTGGGGCCGGGCACGGCCCGCGTAGACGGTCGGGCATCTTAGCGCCTGCTCATGCGGCGAGGTCGTCCCCCAGGATGCGGGCGCGGCCGCCCAGGCTGTAGAAGGCGGCCTTGGCGTGTGGCTGGCGTTTCACAAGCCAATACTCGGACACAAGCTCGTCTGCGACTTGGCTAACGTAGCCTTGTTTCCATCGCTTTGCGTCGTCGCTGGCCTGCAAGAAGGCAACAAGCTCCTTCTGGCGTATTTCGGCGGAGTCCGCCAAAGCTTGCTTGGTGGCAATCAATAAGCTAAGCGCCGGCTCACTGAGCGTGTCCAGGAGATCAAGGAAGATGGCGCGCTGATCTTCAAGTACAGTCGCTGCGGTGAGCGTTGTCGCGAGTCCCCGAGTTCCGGCTCCAACGGCGAAGCTGCGTTCAATGCATTCAAGCGCCGCGCGAATTTCGCCGCCAAATTCAGCGTACACCTTGGCCGCCTCAGCAGGCTCGATCGGGGGAACTAGAGGCCCTAGCTGGCTATCGTGCAGGTGGTCGTAGCGCGCGGAAACAAGTTGGGAAAAGTCGGAGGCGTCCAGTGGTTGCGGGCGTTGGGGGGCGCCGATGATGTCCTTCACGTTCCGCCGGTCCTTGAGTGAACGCGTCCTAAATGCCTCGTTGGCGCAGAGGATGAAGTGGAAGCCCACGGTCTGGAGAAGATCGCGTGCGTTGCCAAATAGGTCGCCGACTGCCGGCGCGTCCGTGAGCGTGCTTTGGTCTAGGTTGTTGATGTGTAAGACGATGTGTCGGATACCCTCCGCCCTTGCGCTGGCGGCGATGGTCCGAAGCGCCGCGTGCCAGTCGCCAAACGGTCGGGTGCGCGCTTCGATACGCAAATCGTTCCTGCTGAGGCTGCCGCCGACAATGGCGTTCACGCTGATGGTGCCGCCCTTCAACCGGATGATCTGATCGAGAATCAGCCCTTGTGCCTGGTCGACGGCCGCATCAACGGCGCGCGTTTCGCCATGGTACGCGAGCGCTGACACGGCGGCGTGTAGCAAGTCGGCGGCTAATTGCTCCAGCGGCCGGGGCGCGTGCAGGTCGATCTGTAGAACATCTGGATGGACGGCACAGTCGTCGCGCTGGTCGAGTTGGAATTTTGCTTGGTTGGCAAGGGTCGTCTTTCCGATGCCGTTACGTCCCTCGATCAGGTGAATGGAATTGTCACTATTCAGGATGGCTTGGACCAGTTCGCGAGCGTCGCGCCGTCGACGCTCTCCCCGGAACAAGTGTATGCCGTAGTCGGCGCCGTTTACGCTGACGAGGGGCTGATGGAAGAACGGGTTTCCTCGAAGGCCGTAACGGGGCCAGATCGGACTCGGTGCTGATTCATCGTTCATCGGGCGCCAATTTGGTATATAGTGGATTTCAGGTATATACCTATCCGTGGCATCCGGCCCGATGAAACCGATCAGCGCGCGAGCGCCGCCACCGTCTCGCCCCGCAGCCGCACCGAATCCTCGTGGAACCAGGTGTCCAGCCAGGCTTCCAGGTCGCTGGCCCATTCGGCGTCCATGCGGGCAGCGTACGGGGCGCGCAGGGAGTTCTTGATGTGGGCGAAACCAAGCCCCGGCGCGGCCAGTTGGCGGGCCCTCGCCACGGCGGCCGACAACAAGTCCTCCGGCGTGACGACGCTGTGCACAAGGCCCAACTCCGCTGCGCGCCCGGCGCTTACCAGTTGCCCTTCCAGGGCAAGCGGCGTGAAGCTGCTGACTGGCACGGCGGCCCGGAGGGCCTCTACCACGGCGATGGGCAGACCAACGCCCAGTTGGACTTCCTTGAGGCCAATGAGTGCCCGGCCGTCGGCCATGATGCGCTCGTCTGCCTGCAAGGCCAAAACGCAGCCGCCAGCGATGGCGTGGCCATTGATGGCAGCGACGACGGGCAGTGGGAACTGGAAGAGGCGGCGGCACAGGCGGTGAAGCCATTGCAGGGATTCCCGCACGGCGGCCCGATCGGCGGTTTCCAGGCTCGCCAGGTCGAGTCCGGCGCTAAAGAAGCGGTCGTACCCGGTCAGGACGAGGGCCCGCGCACCGGAGGACTCTGCCTCGTCGAGGAGGTTGCTTAGCCCGGAGAGAAAATCCACGTTGAGGGCGTTGGCTCGCCCGCCCTCCATGTGGAGGACGGCCACGTCTTCGTCGCGTTCGAGTCGCATCAGGCGACGGCAGCCGGCGTTGCCTCATGAAGGGCACGCCACCTGGCGGCGTCGGCGCGCAGGTGGGTGCGCAGGTCCGGTTTCCAGCCGAGTTCGCCGCGGGCCCGTGACGAGTCGTACACCAGGTTGGTGGCCAGTCCCTGCAAGACCTCGAAGCTGATGGGTGGGGTTCGGCCGGTGACGCGGCCGGCTGCCTCGGCGGCAGCAACCACCGGCCACAGCAAAGCCATTGGAATGCGCCGGGGCGGGGCAGGCTGACCAGTCGCCGCCTCCAGGACGCGCACCAGTTCTGCCTGGGTGAAGCTGGTTTCATTGAGGACATAGGTGCCCTCGCCGCGTTCCAGCGCACGCAGGGCGCCGTCGGCGACATCCTCGACATGCACGAAGCCGGTTGGCTTGTCGCCGGTGACCACGACCGGCATCTTTCCCTCCAGGAAGCGGGTGAGCAGCAGGCCGCTGCCGGAGTCGGACAGGCCGAGAATCACACTGGGCAGCACCGCCACGGCGTCGAGCCCATGGTCGCCTTGCATGACCAGTTGGTGGGCCTCGTATTTGCTCCGCTCGTAGGTGCTCTGGAATTTGGTGCGGGGCTGGTCGGCCGCGTCCTCGGCTAGCCTTCCCCGGCGGGTATTGCGGCCGAGGGCGGCGACGCTGCTGACATGCAGGAGCCGTTCCACGTTGCCGGCCACGGCGGCGTTGATGACGTTTTGGGTGCCGCCCACGTTGGTTCGCATCATCAGGTCCCGTTTGCGTGCGCTCAAGCCGAAGCCCACCCAAGCCGCGGTATGGACGACCACGTCGGCGTCCGTGAAGTCCAGACTGGCCCGGTCGGTGACGTCACCCTTGGCGACGGCGGCCCCTTCGGGGAAGCCAGCGGGCGCCTGTGCCCGGCGGCTGAGGCTCGTGACCGTGGCCCCGCGTTCCAGGAGGTGGCGGGTGATGGTCTGACCAACGAGGCCGGTGCCACCGGTGACGACGACATGTTTTCCCTTCAGCTTCACGGGCCCGGATTGGCGCCCGGGCCTTCAAGGCGCCGACACGGCGCCCACGGCAGGGCGCGGCAAGGTGGGCCGGCCGGATGATGCCGCGGCAAGTGCACGCGCGCCATTCCTGCATTGTCAATCTGCGCATAAATGGCTTGCTCATGCGCATATGTTTGCGCATAAACACGCCGGGGGGGCACCACAGCTGGCGAGGCCAATTTTTGCGCCCTCCAGGGCGCGCTACCTGGAACCGGTGGCACCGACGCTGGCAGCGGATTAGGCATCTGTTTACCATAGGCCTGTGCAAGAGGTTGCATCGTCAAGCGCGCAAGGCGGTATGAACTTCGCTTGCGAACAATCGGGCCTGGGATGACCCCGTCCCAATCCATGAATCTAGAATTCCGGTGAATGCCCTGTTTGCTTCTGTGCTCTCCCTCAGAATGTGACGGCCCTGTGTCAGGGAAGTTCGCAGGAGTCGTTCAAGCGCCGTGCGAAGGTACGAATCAATGGACTGGATCCCATGCGATGTCTCTGCCTTCATGGATCGTTCGGCGAGCAGAAGCGCCTCACGCAGATTAGCGTCGGCCAAGAACGCCACAGTCTCAAGGACGTGATCTGCGGACCTCGCCGATTGGTGGCTAGCCAGGATTTCAAGCACCGGTTTTGAGTCCGCCCAGAACTGCGCCCTTCTGGCACCGTCCGACGCGCCGCTTTCGGCGCCATCAGTCCCATGTTCTGGCGGCCAGGCACCGCTCGCATAATAGACCTGGGTTCCAATATTAGCGATACGGGCACGTGCGCGATCATGCTCTTTTTGCACGCTGGGTGACGACTTGTCCCGGCTCGTCCGGCTATTCTCCGAACCCAACGTGGTCAATTGATGGTGTGCCCTTTTTGCCACGTCGATGTAAATTTCCCATGCGCGGTTGCGAACAGCCGCTCTTTCATCCGTCAAGGCGCGCCATCGACGAATTATGAACAGGATGTGGCCTGCCGGGTCTGCTTCCAAAGAACTTTGTGCCAACCATTCTTCAATGCGATGACGTGCTTTTGTCGATCCGGAAAGAAGGAATTGTTCCAGTAGAAGGTCTAGAACAATGTTCGAAACCACCGCTCGTTTTTGCATATCGTCATCAATGGACCAGAGAAGCTGCAAACCTCGCTCTCGATCGTCCTGAATGAATCCGTGGAGTGATGCCGCAATCGCTTCCCGAACTTGGGCGCTTTCGTCGTTCCTGGCATACTTTTCGGCTAGCCGCCATGCTCGCGCGGGGTGTGAGCCCAGCAGCCACTCTGCACCTCGGGCCATGATGTACCTAATGTTGGGGTTCGGATCGGCGGAAAGCGAATCGAAGGACGTCCATACTGCATCGTCCCCGTTTTGGGCTTGTCGAGCCAAAGCAACAAGCGCCTGGGCGGCGACGACTCGTGGGGCCGGACGCCCCCAGCTGGCGCCACCAACGGCGTCAACGTTGACGTCGAAGAACGATTCTGGCCCGGGAATGGGGTGATAGGCGCCATCTGAAACAATCCCAATAACGGCTTGTCGGAGGTCCGGGATGGCATCCCAATCGGCCACGCGTGTAATCTTCTCACAGGCATCCAGTAATTGGTCCCAGACCTGGATATGCCCCGGGGCATTTCCTGAACTTGATTGGGTGGCGATCAATTGTCGGTGTACGCGCTCCATGGTAGGTATTAGCTGTTGGGCGACTGCCGACCCTGGCGAGGAGCCTTTCCAATCAAGATCGGTGAATTGCCTGATCGGTTTGGCGAGAGCATCCAGGACTGACTCTTCATCGGTCTCTGGAGGGAGAAGACCGAATTCCCGCGCACCTGCCAAGCCGCTGGTCCTGAAGCCGGTAATCCTGAATGCTTCACGATTCGCGGGAAATCCCGTGACAGCATGACAGAAAATGAATTGTTGACGCGCTCGGTCGGTCACAAGGAATTGGGGATCCAGGCATCCGAGAATGCGGTCTCGCTCCACTCCTGGCTCTGCCCAGGAATCGTACGGGTCCGCCAAGGGCAAATCTATGATTGCTTGCTCCGAGCGGATACTCTGGGCTTCATCCAGGTACGGTTGAATCGCGGCCAGAAACATGGCCGCAGGCACGCGCGTATCACGATGTGTCAGGACTACCGGATCCAATGCTACGTGCAAAATGGCCCTTCCCACCACTACTGGATGCACCGCTCCACACCGCAAAAGCCTCCGCACAAGCGACGCGGGGATGGGGTTGCCTAGCGCGGCACTGATTAGCTCATTCGCGGCCGAGTCATCGCTCTTGCCGGCAGCCTCGGTTAGGCATCGTTGGTACTCGTCAAGCATTTTCACTACAGGGTCATGGGAGCCTGATGGCGTGGAATCCCAGATGCCACTTCGATCGGGCAGAATGGTTACTCTCGCTTCTTCTGTGAAGGTCGGAGAGATTGCTTCAACAGTGGGCCTGTTATTATGTGCTGACCTATAGTGTCGTATCGCATGGCGTAGCGCCCCCAAGGCGCGTGGCGGATCACGCGCTAGGAATGCCGGGAACGACCGCGCAAGGGCGTGACGGAGACCGTCAAGGTTTTCCCTCTCGGCCAAGGAAAACGCGGTCTCCTCGTCTTGGATGCCGGAGAAGCGGTCTCTGCCAAGGGACTTGAAGCTAATTTCGTAGATTCGCTCTACGAACTGTGTGTCGTAGGGAATAATGTGCCCTAATTGCCCTGCAACTCCCTGGAGCTCCTCCAAACGCGGCACGTCGCCCTGCGGCTCCTCTAGAAACTTCAAAGCGCTAGCGGCATCGTGCGGCGCAGAGCCAAACGTCCGGCACACCAATTCTACCGACCAATCCGTGAGTCCAGTGTGTTCGTTTGTGAGCGCCCATTCAAGCAACGCTTGAGCGGCTGCGCCCAGTGCCCGTTCGGCGGCCCCGTCCGCGACCAGTTTGCTCAGCAATTGCCCGAGAATGGGGGCCGATGCTTCGTTCAGTCGGCGCGAGATTTCGGTCGCAAGCTCGATCCATAAGATTCGCTTCTGGGCACGCAGCACTCGATCATCAGCAATGGCGTAAACCAGTTGTTGAAGCAAAGCGCAGGCGAAAGAACCTTGGTCAAGTGCTGCGTGCAGAAGGGGCTGGAATTCATTAATCGAAACCGCTTGCTCGGCGGAAACCTCAGGGGCAATAAGTTTGATGAATGCCGGCAACTCTGATCGCTGGACAGCCTCGCAGAAATCCCAGAACAGTAGGCGACTCGGATCATGATTCCACCTTTGTACAACTTGGAAAACAAACGATGGCCGAGCTTGAAAGATGAAATGTGGATTCTGACTTAGGAATCTAATGGTGTCCTCTTGCGTGCCCGAGAGGAACTCTTCAGAAACCGCCCAGTCGAAAAAGGCATTGTGAGCGAAACGAATGCAATTACGATTCGCCCTTCCCGACGGCTGCGCGCGCTCTTCCAGAATTGTTGCGGCTAACAGCGAACCCGCCATCGGTAGATCGCCGCGGGTAATTTCGAGGCGTCCTTCACAGACCATTCGTTGCACGACGGATCGCAGCGTTTCCGCACGGGCGTCCGCATCACCGTCAGAGGGATCAAGCACGCGGGCCCTCCAAAAGTGATCAAGCAGGTCAATTTGCGTGCGGATTGTGGCCAGCTGATCTCTTGGCACCGACTCTAATAAGCGGCAAAGAAGACTCAAGTTGAATGTGTTGCGACACAGGGCGACCAATTCGCTGTTTGAGCTCAGAGCTGCATCGAGTTCCGAAGATTGTATCCTGGCCGACCCAATTTCCTCATCGGTGAGTCGTGAAACGGCAACGTGGGCAACTCCGTCGAGATTCGGATCTGCGTGCTTAACCAACGGTGAGGATCCGCAAAAAATTTTGCGTAGCCCTTGGGTGTACCTGATGTCATAGGATCTGATTGTGGCCACTACGTTCCAATTGTCCAGCGAACTCAATGCTTGCAACAATTGGATGACTGTTTCCATTGGAGCGGTTCCACGGGCGGCGTCAAGGCCGTCCACTATGATGGTGCCGCCTCCCGGCACTCCCGGAAGTATTTCATCAAGAGGATACTTGAGGCCTAGGCTTGTCCTAACGTTCAATAGGGATGACCAGTCGATGCTATCCGCCCGGATCACGAAGACACGCTTCCCGTGCGCGGCGACCTGCGAAGCAAACCCCGCCAAGATCGCTGATTTTCCAATTCCGGCCTCCCCGACCACGAGGAAGGAGATGTCGGTGGGCAATTGGGCCTGTATTTCACGCTTTATCTCAATGGTCGATGAGGGCGCGGGAGATTTGGCGTGCTCCTCGAGATAT
Source organism: Thermoplasmatota archaeon (assembly GCA_041600695.1). Classification (GTDB taxonomy): domain Archaea; phylum Thermoplasmatota; class E2; order JACPAO01; family JAHFTW01; genus JBFJVP01. Next base: position 8,096 of record JBFIJP010000128.1, read on the forward strand.
TTCAGATTAGCCGTGGATACCTGACCTAGCCGCTCTAGATCCACACGGTATTCCCGCACAGCCTGCAATTCCAAACCCGCGTCTAGCAACTTTTTCTGGAGGATCCCCCGATCCAACACGGCGGCGCCCGTCGCACCCCGGCACGCGGCCAAAAGGATATTCCATGCAACCTCCGCCTGCGATGCATTCACAAGGATATGGTTCCCTAGTAATTGCAAGGCCAACCGGTGATCTGCTTCTCCATTTTCTACGTCCATCAAGGTGACATGGAGCCGCCGGAAGAACTCGTGCAAATCAGGTGCATCAAGGGTCTTGTTCGTGTGTCTTAGGTACAAGGACTCAACGTGCTTTTTTGTGAGATCATATGCCCCTCGTTGTTGCGCGTTTCCACAGGCGTTTAGCCCCGCATCTTGCGCATCCATTTGGCGAATCTTCTGGAGCACAGGTCGCAGGAATTTCGCGACGCCGCCGTGATTTCGAGTGACAATGTGGATCGCGCCAGATACATTAGTCGCCCTATCCGCTATGCACTGACGGACAGCTTGGTCCAGGGCCGACCCGAACTGCGTGAAGCCAGCCCTGGCATGCAACTTGCTATCTAGGCTGACTGTGCGCTTGGCCTGGGCATAGCAAACCGACTTGTCGTCTAGCTCACACCACCAGTCATCTACAGGCAATCCGGTTTGGCGCTTGAGCTTGACCGGAAATCGATTGGAACCGAAAACAGACAGGGGTTGGCCAGCATGGCCGGCAAGAATGTGAACGGCAACCCAGGCGGCAGTCGCTAGCTCATAGCCCACCCCACCTTCCGCGGCTTTTCCGCCGGCGGCCACCCGCTCCAGTTTCTTCTGATCGGACATTGTTAACGTGTAGTCGCCTGCACTTCTATAAAAAGCTGCCGCCAATCATGTGCCACGACAGGCGTTGCCGGCGGTGCGCCAGGTGCAGGTGCCGTCTGCACGATTCCAACTAGGCAGAGTGAGTCGAGCACTTCCGCACCATCCTTAGTGTGTCGGACGCCGACCACCCTGACCCCTGCATGAGTGATTCTAAGCCGCCCAGGGTTGCGGGAGCAGCACGAATCTCCGCTGCGTGGTGCACACATGTGCATAGAACTGCGCATAAACCACTTCAAGGATGCGCATATACGTGTGCAAAAAACTGCACTTGCAGCACCCCCCGGGGCAATTCACCCAATCATATGCAACGAATATTAATCCCTGGTTCCGATCAGGCAAGCAGTCCTGTCATGGATGTGGAACCATGTCGAAACACAACCAACCAACGGGGGCCCTGCCCCACCACGCCCGCCTGCTGACCGCCCTGGCCATGGCCGCCACCATGCTTGCCGCTGGCGGCGCCGGCGCCCTGCTCGGCGGCGCAGTCCCAACCCCGGTGATCGCCGTCGAGGGCGGCTCCTACTACACCTGCGCCATCGAGGTCACCACCACCGTCATCTGCTGGGGCAATCCCGTCCCCGCAAACGCACCGCGGGGACCCGGCGCCATCGATCTCTCGGTGTACGCCACCCAGACCTGCGTCCTGCTGGTCACCGGCGACGTGGACTGCTGGGGCGACCTGCAGACCTACGGCCCAGCCCAGGACTACCTCGGTGGTGACGCCACCGGAGTGGCCGCCGGCGGCTTTCATGCCTGCGTCCTGACGAGCGACGGCAACGTGGACTGCTGGGGCGACAACCGCGGCGGACGCGCCACCGGCCGCCTGGGCGGCGACGCAGTCGCGGTCGCCTCCGGGTCCTACCACAACTGCGTCCTGCTGACCAGCGGAAACGTGGACTGCTGGGGCCTCAACACCCACGGTAACGCCAACGACTACCTCGGCGGCGACGCCATCGCCGTGTCGGTGGGCAACTGGCACTCCTGCGCGCTGCTGACCAGCGGCAACGTGGATTGCTGGGGCTGGTCGTACGGCGCCATGCCCGACTACAATGGCGGCGACGCCATCGCCATCGTTTCAGGGGACGGCGTCTTCGCCTGCGCCGTCCTGCGCAACGGCAACGTTGCGTGCTGGGGAACCGCCACCCCGGCCGTGCTCGCCGGGTACTCGGGCGGGGACGCCATTTCTGTCGGCGCCGGGTACAGCCATGTGTGCGCCGTCGTCCAGGCCGGACACGTCACGTGCTGGGGACACAACACCCACGGGCAGACGAATTCGGCCGGGTCGCCCTACGTTCCCGCGCCCTGATCACACGCCGCGCCGCGCAGCCGCGACGGCGGCAAGCACCGC
>JBFIJP010000129.1:0-10320 GCA_041600695.1 Thermoplasmatota archaeon
AAGCCGTGCGTGGTGCTGGTTCCCGATGGGCCCAACGTCATCGAGCATTACGCCGAATTGATTGCACTTCTTTCCGAGAAGTTCCGGGTTGTGGTGTTTGATATGCCTGGTTTTGGCTTTTCATTTCCGCGCCGGGCTTACAGGCATTCCTTGGATGACGGCGCCAAGGCCGTGCTGGGCGTGCTGGATGCCCTGGAAATCGGCGCCGCGACGCTGGCGTTTTCGTGCGCCAACGGCTTCTACGCGCTGCGGGCAGCGCAGTTGGCCCCCGAGCGCATCACGAGCCTCATTCTGTCCCAGACCCCCTCGATGGCCGCCATGGACGCGTGGGCCGGCCGCGCGATTCCCCGTCCGATCCGCGTGCCAGTCGTGGGTCAACTCTTGGTGTGGCTCCTGCGCCGCCGCGTGGCCGACCGTTGGTACGGCGTGGCGTTGCCCCGAAGCCAGCCGGCGCCGTGGTTTGCCCAGACGGCCCAGGCCGCCTTCGATCGCGGGTCGTGTTTCTGCCTCGCCGGCGTCGTCCAAGGCCTCCTCGGGGAAGGCGGCGGCGCGCTCAGCGGCTCGCAGGTTCCCTGCACCCTGGTTTGGGGAGCCAGCGACCACTCCCACAGGTACACGGCGCCGGAGTCCTTCCTCGACCTGGTGCCCGGCGCCAGGATCGTCGTCCTGGAAGGCTGCGGCCATTTCCCCGACCTCGAAAAGCCCGAGCGGTACGCCTCCCTGCTGGATGAGCACATGGCAAGGATCGCCTGATTTTCCGCAGGCCCGACGGCCTCGCGGAAATGGCCAGGCGGTCAGGGCGGCCGCAGTGCACCCCGAACCAAACGTCGCCCCTGCCAGCTATGTAGGCCGACGCCGGTCGAGCGTCCGTGCGCGCCCCAATCGCAGTTACCCTGACCCTGCTGCTGGCCGGATGCTCGGCGCCGCTGCCACACGACGTGCCGCTGGAACTCTGCCCGGCTCCTTGCGAGGTGTCCGTTGATGACGGGCCGGAACGGGCGTTTGAGCCAACCGCCGCGCTGTCGCCCACCAACGCGGACCACGCCGTCATCGTGTCCACGGTATTCGGTGGCGACAACGAGACGGGGCACCCGTGGCGCATGAAGGTACACGTGACTGACAATCGGGGCTCCTCGTTCGACACGTACGACTTGCAGGCGTCCCTCCCCCCGGATCACCTGCTTTCCTCGTACCAGGCCCTGCCCGATCCCATGCTGCACTGGCACTCTGACGGCTCGCTGCTTCTGTTTGGCATGGGTGGTCGCTCCACGACAGTCGGCGAGGCGCCGGGCCCCAAACCTCCGCTGCTGGCCGTCACGGCCTTCGACCTGTGGGTGGCCCGCTCCGACGACGGCGGCCGCACGTTCCCGGAAGCCCAGGTGATTGCCAGGGGTCTAGGCATCCTCTCGCTCGCCAACGTGGGCACCTACCAGGACCAACCCTTCGTCAGTGAGGGCCCGAATGGCGAACTGCTGTTGGGCTGGGTCGAGTTCACCTCGAACGCCGACCAATCCACCCGCCTGACTCCTGTGGCCGCCGCATCGGTTGACGGCGGCCGCACCTGGAGCGAACCCGTTGCGGTGGCGGAAGGGTCGTACCACAATGCCCGGCCCGCTGCCGGCGCCAGCACATGGTACATGGCCTACCGCGATTACGGCACCGACGGCCCCGAACGCCCGGTCGGCGTGTCCTTGTCGGTCGACCACGGTGCCACATGGGATGTGGTGCCCATGCCGCCCCTGGGATCCGTTTCGCGTCCAAGCGTTGTCGCGCACGACGACGGCCTCTTCCTGCTTGCGGCTCCCCTGCGTTCCTCGGGGGCGGTGGCGGTCGAGTTATGGCACTATGATGGGGCCGGCGGCTGGACGAACACGACCCTGGACCGCATGGCCGACGCGGGCGAGCCCCTCGTCGCCCTGGCCGCGGATGCCGACGGCGGGTTGTGGGGGACGTGGCACCGGCTGCACGCCGATGGCGCGCGGCACTACCTGGCCTGGCACCGCGACGCAGCCGGGGCAGAGCGCCTGCAACGCATCGACGCAGCGTGGATCGGCGACAACGGCCCCGTCGGGCTCGGTTCCTGGCCCTCGCTCGGCGACTATCACGGGCTTGACGCCGTCGCCGGGCAAGCGGTGGCCGCCTGGGTCAGCGGCGCGGGCGCCGGCCAAGACGTACGAGCGGCATTCCTGGGAGACCGGGAACCTGGATCGGCCTGATCGCGGCCCGGCCGCCTGCGCCGCCACAGCGGTCCCTTGTAGCTCCCACATCCGCCCGCGTGAAACTCCCTCCGTCCCCTTTAAGCGACCTTCTTGCCTCGCGGCCAGCGTCCATGTTCAGCTTCAAACTCCCCGACATCGGTGAAGGCGTCCAGGAGGGCGAGATCGTCCGCTGGCTGAAGGCCGAAGGCGACGCCGTCGATGAGGACGAACCCTTCGTGGAGGTCATGACCGACAAGGCCACGGTCGAATTGACGAGTCCGCGCCAGGGCACGATCGGCAAACTGTACTTCGCTGAGGGCGACATCGCCCACGTCGGCCAAGTCATCGCTGATATTGACGACGGCGGAAACTCGGGTGGTGCCCCCGCGGCGGCAGCCGAGGCAAAGGTTGAGGTCGCCGAGAAGGCGCCCGCCGAGGAGAAGGAGGAGAAGACGCTCTTCGAATTGCCGAAGGAGTCCGCCAAGGCGTCCAAGCGCATCGCCCGCCGTGGCGCTGGTGGAGCCCCTGCCGCTGTCTCCGTCCCTCAGGTGCCCCAGGTGCCCGCCGGCTACAAGGCCACGGCCGCCCCGGCGGTGCGCCGTTTTGCCCGCGAGCAGGATGTCGACATCAATCAGGTTCTCGGCACTGGCCCCAACGGCCGGGTCGTGCGTGAGGACATCGAACTGTTCCTGGCGGGCGGCGCTGCCGCTCCGGCCGCCGCGGCCGGCGAAGCTGTTGGACCTGCGTTTGACTACTCGGGCGTCAAGTACAGCCTGCACCCGGACCTGGAGGAGCGCGTTCCCCTGCGCGGTCTGCGCCGCACCATCAGCAAGGCGATGGCGCGCAGCATGTACACCGCGCCCCACTTCACCTACGTCGCTGAGTTGGACGCCGACAAGCTCGTGGAGCTTCGCACGGCCTCCAAGCCCCACGCCGAGGCGCGTGGCGTGGCCATGACCTACCTGCCCTTCATCGTCAAGGCCGCCGTGGCTGCGCTGAAGCAGCACCCGGACGTCAACGTCGCCCTGGACGAGAACGCCCAGGAGATCGTGAAGAAGTCGTACTACAACATCGGCATTGCGACGGCCACCGACGCCGGCCTGATCGTCCCCGTCGTCCACGACGCGGACAAGAAGAACATGTTCGACATCGCCGCGGAGATCGCGGATCTGTCCGAGCGCACCCGCAACATGAAGGCCAAGCCCGAGGAACTCTCCGGCTCGACGTTCACGATCACGAGCCTCGGCAAGATCGGCGGCGTGCTCGCCACCCCGATCATCAACTACCCCGAAGTGGCGATCATGGGCATCCACGAACTCAAGCAGGTTCCCGTCGTCAAGGACGGCCAGATCGTCATCGGCTGGCGCATGAACCTCAGCTTCAGCTTCGACCACCGCATCGTGGATGGGTACAACGGCGCCCTGTTTGCCAACACGCTGATCCGCTACCTGGAAAATCCCAGCCTCCTGCTGTTGGAGACCGCGTAACATGGCGGCTTCCAGCACTTACGACCTGGCGGTCATCGGCGCCGGGCCCGGCGGCTACGTGGCCGCCATCCGCGCCGGCCAGCTTGGACTCAAGACGGTCTGCATCGACGAGGAGTGGCTCGGCGGCGTGTGCCTCAACGTGGGCTGCATTCCCAGCAAGGCCATCATTCAGGCCAGCAAGGATTACAAGCACGCCATCCACGGCGAAACCAAGGGCCTGCACTTCGGCTCCGCGAAGGTCGACATGAAGGAAATGGTGGCCTGGAAGGCTGGCATCGTGTCCAAGTTGACGGGCGGCGTGGGCCAATTGCTCAAGGCCAACAAGGTGGACCACGTGGAAGGCCGCGCCGTCTTCACGGCCAAGGACACCCTTGAGGTCACCGGGGCCAAGAAGCAGACGATCAAGGCGAAGAACATCATCGTCGCCACGGGCAGCAGTCCGATCGAAATCCCCGGCTTCAAGTTCGACGAAAAGCGCATCGTCAGCAGCACGGGCGCCCTCGAATTCCAGGAGGTTCCCAAGCACCTGGTGATCATTGGCGGCGGCGTCATCGGCCTTGAACTGGGTTGCGCGTACGCCAACCTGGGCGCCGAAGTGACCGTCATCGAGATGCTGGATCAGCTCATCCCGGGCAGCGACAAGGAAGTCGCCAAGGGTTTGGAGCGCGTCCTGAAGCGGCGCAAGTTCAACGTCAACCTGGGCGCCAAGGCCAAGGAGGCCAAGGCGTCGGCCAAGGGCGTCAAGGTGACGTTCGAGGATGCCAAGGGCAAGGCGCACACGGTCGATGCGACCCACTGCCTGGTGGCCGTCGGCCGCCGCCCCAACACCAAGAACCTGGGGCTGGAGAAGGCGGGCGTCAAGCTGGACGACCGCGGCTTTGTCACCACGGACGCCCAAAAGCGCACGAACGTGTCCAACATCTACGCCATCGGCGACATCACCCGCGGCCCCATGCTGGCCCACAAGGCGAGCAAGGAAGGCATCGTCGCCGCTGAGGCCGCCAGTGGCGACAAGGGCGCCGCCGCCGACTTCGTGGTCCCGGGCGTCATCTTCACCGACCCCGAGGTCGCGTCCGCGGGCATGACCGAGGAGGAAGCCAAGGCCGCCGGCCACGACATCAAGGTTGGCAAGTTCAACGTCGGCGCCCTCGGCAAGGCGATGGCTGAATCCGAGACCGACGGCTTCTACAAGATCATCGGCGACGCCAAGACAGACCGCCTGCTCGGCGTCCACATCCTGGGCGCCCACGCAAGCGATCTGATCGCCGAAGCGGTTGTGGCCCTCGAAATGGGCGCCACCGTGCAGGACATGGCCCTGTGCATCCACCCCCATCCGACCATGTCGGAAGGAATCATGGAGGCGGCTGAGGCGCTCCATGGGAAGGCAATCCACGCCGTCAATCGCTGAGTCTTCGCTTGGACCTCTGTGGCGGGCCTCGGAGCGCAGCTCCGAGCGCCGGCCAAATGATCGAACTTTTTGAAGTTCGATGGGAAGGCGATCCACGCCGTTAACCGCTGATGTGTGCGTGGCCGTTTGGGCCGGCCTCGGCGATGCCGAGGCCGGCCAAATGATCGAACTTTTTGAAGTTCGATGGGAAGGCAATCCACGCCGTGGATCGCTGATCAAAGCTTGGCGCCTTGGGGCGCGACTGCTGCAGCCGCAACGTATCCAGGGCCGGCGCTCGAGCGTCGTGCCCTGATGCCCGGGTTGCCACAGGGTTGAAGTTGAAGCCACCCGTGGGTCGCAGCATGAGAATCGCCCGTGCCGCGTGGATTGCTCTCGCCTGCGTAGCCTTGCCGCTTGGAGGATGCCTGGACGACGAAGCCCCCGTGACGGCGGCCGACGCATCTGACGCCGCCGAGGCAGGCCCGCCTCCTGGAGAGGCCACTGAAGCCTTCCAGCCCCGCCCTCCCGCGGGTGGCAACGATCCGAGTGCCTCTGCGCCGCCACCGGAGCACGGCGAGCCCAAGCGTGAGGATGGACCCGCCGAGGCCAATCTGGAGCCATCCCGGCTCGGCTGGCATGCGTCCCGCACGGTGACCATCAGCAACGACTTCGGCGGTGCTGCATGGGCCGCCGTGGCGCTGGACAACAGCGCCGGCAGCGTGACGGTCGAGCCCTGGGGTGGCTCGGGGTACCACGTCACGGTTGTCCTGCATGCAACGGGCGGCACCCAAGAGGAAGCCTTGGATCATCTGGACACCCTGCACGTGGTTCACGAGGACCGCCTCGAGCCGGAGCCGGAGCGGCTTATCCTGGCCACAGGCGTGGAGCGCGATGATCTCTCGTCCCCCGTGGGGCAGGTGGGCCTGGGAGTGAACCGCTGGGCCGATGTCCTGTTACAGGTTCCGCCAAGCCCCGGATACGATGTGGCCATCGATGTCAGCAGCGCTGACGTCAGCGTCCGCGATTTGTCCGGGGGCTCACTTGTACTGGACACCAGCAGTGGCGACGCGTCGCTCACCAACATGATCGCAAGCAGTTTCGTCTTCGACACCAGCAGCGGTGATGTCGTATTCTCAGGGCGCGCCGACAGGATCGCTGGCGACACCAGCAGCGGAGACGTTCAGATCACGGCTATCGTCAACGATCTGGCCATGGATACCAGCAGCGGCGACCTCACCATCAGCGCTGAACCGGCGGCGTCGGGGACCTACGTCGTAGACTCCAGCAGTGGCGATGTGGAGATCCGCGTGCCGGACGGGCCCCGCCACGGCTACTGGGCCATGGCGCGGACATCCAGTGGCGACATCTACGTCCAGTTGGAAAGTGCGGAGCCCGTGGGCGACCAGGATGAGGAGCGTGTGCATGTGGTCACTCCGGATCTGGACACCCGGGCGGTGGCGACGAGGATCGTGGTTGCCACGAGCAGCGGTGACATTGGCATCGCCAACCAGGATTGAAATGACCGCTGCGAATGGAGCGCCTAGCGCTGTGTTCGACGTTCCTGGGCGGGCGTCCCTAAGCGGTGCCGCCGAGGGCCTCAACGTGCAGTGCCTGGGCTTCTCCAAACGACCCTTCGTTGGACCACATGGCCTGATCGCCGGGTGCCGCCAGACGTTGCGACCCGTCCAGCACCACCCACATCAGGGCTGCCGAGCGGTCGGCCACGATGATGTTGAGGAGCTCGGGACTGCGTGCCTTGGTGACGGTCCCTTCGCCACTGAGTGAGGCGCCTTCGGTTGCATCGCCGGGCGCCACGGCGACGACCTCGATGCCGTCGTTTCGTCGGCGCATGATGTGGGCCATGGCGCCAGCCCGGTTGCAGACCGCCCAGGCGTGGGGGTCGGTCAGGGCGACGTGGAGGCTCTTGGTTGCCTCCCGAATCATCAGGTCTGCGATGAGCAGGATATCCTGCCGCCCGCGTACGACCTTGAGGATGCTGGTGGGAGCGGGTTGGGTATCGCGGCGCAGCGATTCGATGGAGGCGACGATGCGGCCCCGCAGCCGCTCCAGGTCTCGCACCCGGGCTTGCTGGGTGGCCACCAGATCGTCAAGGACATGGTCAATGGGGGCCGGCGTGAACAGGGTGGGGTGGCCCCCGTCGGCGCGCACCAGATCCGATTCACCGAGGCGGGCCAGGATGCGGTAAACAGCGGGCCTGTTGAGGCGCAGTTCGCGCGCGAGGATGCCGGCCGCCCGGGGGCCGTGCACGACCAGGTGGACGTAGACGCGGGAATCCTCGGGGGCCAGACCCGCCAGGGCGAGGCGGTCGGCGATGTCTTGAATCCGCAGAGATGGTTCGGGGCCAGCATCGGCTGGTGCGTCCACGTGCAGAGGCGCGCCCTGCAGGTCGGACCGGGCCGTCTGCGGCACGCTAGGCGCCCCGCAGTGATGTGGGTTCCGCCTGGTCACGGAAGCGATCGATTTGGAGGATTAGCTCCTCGTAATCGTCGAGGTCAGCGGGCTTGGTGACGAAGGCGTTTGCCTGCAACTGGTAGCATTCGATGATGTCCCGTTGGTCGTCGGAGGTTGTGAAGACGATGACCGGGATTCCTGACAGGTCAGGATCCGACTTCAATTCTCGTAGAACATCAAAACCGTTCAGGCCCGGCATGTTCAGATCCAGGAGGATCAGGTTCGGATGGGTCGCCTGACCGCCCTCCTGGCGCAGGTTTTCCAAGAGGGCTTCGCCTCCGGTTACGCCCGAGAATTGCAGCGGCGGCCTGGCATTCTGCAAAGCGAAACGGGTGATGTCAATCTCCGCTTCGTCATCGTCCACCATGAGTACGTGAAAGGGCAGAATGGTAGCAGGTGGGGCCATGCGGCTTCCCAAGTAACTCATCGTTCTGCCTTAAGAACCTGTGTTTGTCCTTGGCGGAGGACACCGTTCGAGGTACCCGCTATTGGCCCTCGCCCGGGCCCGGCAACGTAAAATGAAACATTGCACCTTGTCCCGGAACCGACTCCACCCACAGCCGGCCCCCGTGCCGATCCACCACTTTTCGACACAGCGCCAGCCCGATTCCGGTACCCTCGTAGTCCTGCTGGTCGTGAAGCCGTCGAAAGAGTTGGAAGATGCGATCCGTGTCCCCGGCGGCGATGCCTATTCCGTTGTCTGCGACGGTGAAATGCCAGAGGTCTGCGCGCCATGTGGCGGCGACATCAATAACGGGTGCCACACCGGGCTGCCGGAATTTTATTGCATTAGAAATGAGGTTCAGAAAAAGTTGCCCCACCTCGGTGGGGTTTCCGAGCACCCGAGGAAGGGGGCCCACCCGCACCTCGCCCTCAGCATCCCGCAGGGCATCATCCAAGTCATCCAGAACGCCCCGCAGGACCTCTCCTGAATCCACCAGTACTGGGGCCTCCTCGCCCCTGCCCACGCGGCTGAGGGCCAAGAGATCACGGATGAGACGTTGCATGCGTCGGGCGCCATCGGCGGCCCGGGCCAGGTACCGCCTGCCCTCCTCATCAATGCCGTCTCCGTAGCGTGCTTCCAGCATCTGGGTATAGGCCACCACTTTGCGAAGCGGTTCCTGAAGATCATGGCTGGCCACGGTGGCAAACTGCTGCAATTCTTCGTTGGACCGGGCCAGGTCATGCATGGCCTGCCTCATCTTGACTTCCAGGATGCGGCGCTCGCGAATCCGTTCCCGCAGCGCCGCCGTCATGCGAACGCCAGCAACAATGCCCGTGGCAAACAGGGCAGCCGTGACCAAGCCGTACTGGGAGTACAGAATGGTTCCCAAGGTCGTGACCGGGTAGGTAGCCATCTGGCCGGCCGCCCCGATGCGCCACGTAAACGTGAGCAGGACGGCAAAATAGGCCACACAAACCAGCACCAGAACCGCCAGCCGCCGAGTGGTGGCCCGGTAGGGCCCGGTCGCCTCCCGCGCATATTTGCCCACGCCGTAGGCGGCGGCACCGATTCCGGCCACGGGTGCAAACATGGCGCCGACGGCGGCCGGCCACAAGCCCGGCACCCGGGGCGCTGTCGCCAGGAATGGCACGGGAGTGGAGGATGTCATCTCGAAATGGTACGCCCCCGGGCCTGCTTCGTTGATGACGGCGCGTGGAAGGAAGACCTCCAAACTATTGTTGGATGGGCTGGCGTAGAAACGGGTGATGGGCAGGCCATCGGGGCCCCGTACGCCAACGAGTTGCCATGGAGCCGCCACCCGAAACTGTAGGGCCGCCCCAGGGACGGCCGTTGAATTCAGCACCAGCGTAGCCCTGTGTTGTGTTGTCGTGACATTCCCTTGGGGCTCCATCGCCTGGTGAGTCAGGCTGGCTAGCGGCCAAGCCACATCGTTGAACTCCAGTCGGGGCGCCCAGAAAGTCGCATTGGCCCCAAAAACCGAAAAGGGGTTCCCGACGCCTTCCTCGCCCGTCTGGAGGGTGCCTTCGTCGCTGACGAACCATGCCAGCACCTGATGATCTGGGCCTGTGGTTGTGGGCACAGGGATGGAGAAGGAGGTCCGCTCCGGCGACGGCGGGCCGCGGGGGTCGTACAGTGGCCACGACGCCAACTGCTCCCCCGCAGGCGTGTACCATCGCGTCTCCTGGTGTATGTTGGTTGCCGCAACGTACAATGCTTCGCTTGCCCCGATGACGCGGTTGGCATCAAACGTAACCCTGCCACTCCCCGTGCCAGCCGGAATCGTGACGTTGTATCGCATTTCGCCGCACGCCGTGGTGGGACCAAGCTCGGTGAAACGGAACCAACCCTGTTCGGAGGAAACTTCCCACTCGCCTCCAGCGACCGCCGGGGAAGTTGAATTGGGGGCCTGGGTCGGGGCGCCAACGACCGCTCCGCAAGCGCGCTGGGCAGCAACGTTCTCATACAGCGCATCCAGCGGGATCGGGCGTTGGATGTCAAGCGTTGCCAAGATCTGCGGTACCGGTTGTGCCCCCAAGATCTGCGGTACCGGTTGTGCCCCCGTCGGGTCGACATTGAGCATGCACAGAAACAGCACGACCAGACAAAATAGGGAAAAATTGCAGGGGCGGATTCGTTGCGCAGCCTTTCGGCTGCGCAACGATAAGCCGCGGCTGCCGGATCGGGCAAGAATTTGCACGATAGCATTTGTTCATGGTTATCTTGCCTATAGAGTCGTTGCGTGCCCCATCTATCTGCTCCCCAAGGGATGGGATGGAGTATTGGAGTAGGCTGTCCGTTCAACTGGACAGG
>JBFIJP010000130.1:0-10310 GCA_041600695.1 Thermoplasmatota archaeon
AAGTCTTCGGGTTCCAGCACGCCGCCGTTGAGCAGGGCGTAGCCCCCAGCGCGCCGAAGGACATCGGCGAGGCTCCGGTTGGAGCCGACTTCGGACAGGTCCGGGTTGCCTTCCAGGCGCCCCCGCCACTTCAGGAGCAAATGCACGGCGGCTTCACGGTAGGGCCCGGTCATGCGCGGACCCGGCGCTCCACCCTGCGGCACGTCGCCGGCGAGGGCCTGATCCAGGATGCGGCGGTTGATGCGCGGGTCGTGGGGCAACGGCGTGTGCAGGTTGCTGAAGCGGTCGGTGAGGGGTTCCGTGATGTTGCCCAGATCGCGGAGGTTGCTGGTGGCGACCGCCACGAAGTCAGCCGGGAAGGTCTCGCGGGTCTTGGCCGGGCTGACCTGCGCCTCCTGGAGGGCTTGCAGCAGCACGTTTTGGGTACCTCGGGGTAGCTTGCCCACCTCATCGACGAGCAGCACGCCCCGGTGCGCCTGGAGGACTTTGCCGGGTTCCAGGACCAGCGGGCTGTTGGGGTCGCCGATTTCTTCCAGCCGAGCCAGGTTCACGGTTCCCGTGAGATTGTCCGGAAACACCTCGGGACTGCCCTGCACCCGGGCCAGGCCGTGGCCCTCTCGTAGGGTCAGCTGATGGACCGGTACGTCGCCGGGTCGCACGTCGTCGGGATGGAAGCGCGGCGCCTTGCCGTAGCGGGTGCGGCACACGGGGCACGCCGGCACCCGCCGGGCGAAGGCGGCGTCCACGAGACTGAACGGGTCGTCGTGCACCGGGCACCCCTCCACCGCCCAGACCTCGCGGGGATAGAGTTCCCAGATGGCCTTGGCGAGGGTGGTCTTGCCGCTGCCGGGGGGGCCGAGGAACAGGGCGTGCGCGCCGGAAACGAGGGCCGCGGCAACCCGCTCCATGGCATCGGGTTCCAAGACCACGCTGGGCAGCAGCTCCGCCAGGGCTTCGTCCCTGCCAAGTCCCTCATCGCGCAGCCGTGCCAGTCGCGTGAGGACTTCGTCGCGCAAGCGCTGGGAGGCCCGCTGGGGACGCAGGCCGGCGTCTAGCAATTCGGCTGCCGTTGAGGACACAGCGCCGGCAGGCGGGACTGGGCGAAAACCCTGGTGTCAACCGGGCTCTTACGAGACCCGCCCGCCGGAGGCCGCCGCCGCGTCCTTCTCCGCCTGATGGGACGCCGATGCGGCCGTCCGCTTGGCTTCCGCCAGCACCTCAACAGCCGCGCCGCCTTCCAGCAACTCGGCCCAGTCGGCGCCCAGGAAATCGGTCAGGCGCTTTTTGGTGGTCGCCTCGAAGCCGATGTTGTCGCCAGCGCCCAGCGCCTGACTGGCAGCACGGGCCAGCACGGTCAATTCCATGGGCAGCACGAACTTGGTCGACGGGCCCTCGCTCATCTTGGAGAGTGCATTGAAGCCCAGCACGGCCAGGCTCTCGGGGCCGAGCGTCGCGGCCCCGGCGGCAAGGGTCTGCAGACCGCGTGCTTCACCCTGACGTTGCAGGATTTCGGCGGTCTTTTGACCCTCGGCGCGCAGGATGGCAGCCTGGGCTTCTCCCTGGGCACGCAGGACCTGCGATTCTCGGTCACCCTGAGCCTCCAGGATGGCGGCCCGCTTCTTGCCCTCGGCCTCCAAAATCGCGGCACGCCGTTCGCGCTCGGCGGAGGTCTGGCGCTCCATGGCCTCCTTGACGCGGCGCACCGGGTCCACTTCCCGAATCTCAACGGACTCCACCTTGATGCCCCAGGCCTCCGTGGCGTCGTCCAGCGTGTCGCGCAGCGTGGTGTTGATGCGTTCGCGGCTGTTGAGGGTCTCGTCCAGGTCCATTTCACCGATCACGGACCGGAGTGTGGTCTGGGCCAGGGCGACGGTGGCGGCCATGAAGTTGGTGACCTCGAAAACCGCCTTGATGGGGTCTACCACGCGGGCGTAAATGACGGCGTCCACGTTGGTCGGAGAGTTGTCGCGCGTAATGACTTCCTGGCGGGGGACATCCCAGGTCTGCGTTCGCAAATCCACCCTGTGAACGGTGCTGGCAAACGGAATGACGTAATTGAGGCCGGGCTGTAGTTTGCCTTTGTATTTTCCGAGGAAGATGTACAGGCCGTTTTCGTAGGGGCGAATGACCCGGACGCCACTGGCCAGAATGAGGCCGAGTAGTACGGCCAGGACGACGCCTGCGAAGATGAATCCAGCTATTGCCATGGTGTTACTCCTTGTTGATGGGGGAAACGGTGACCGTGAAGCCGTCGATGGAGTCGACGCGCACGGGCGTGCCGACGGGCAGGGGCCAGGCGCTGACGGCTCGCCAGTCCTGGCCGCGCACCTTGACCATCCCCTTGCCGTCCGGCGGGATGGCTTTCTTGACCCTGCCCGTTTCGCCGATGATACTGTCGATGCTGAGGGTTTCAGGTTTCGTGGAAGGCGGGGCGAGGCGCCGGTAGACGCGCAGGGTGCCCCAGGTTCCGCCTGCCGCGAGCACGGGAATGGTCAGGAAGGCCCACCAGCCGACGACGAGGGGTGGGTAGATGAGGGCCAAAACGCCGATGCCGAAGATGACGGTTCCCGGGATGGCGAGGAAGAAGCCGGGGTTCAGCACCTCAATGAGGTAGAACAGCAGCCCCAGTCCGACGGCGCCGAGGGCGAACCAAAACGTGGTATCCATTGTGCCTCCGTTTGCTGTTATTCCGGGGGCCTGTAGCGGCCCTTGAATTCGTAGAGTGCTACGCGTACCAAATCGGTCATCCGGGCGAAGCGGTAATCGCTGGCGATGACCTTGTCGATCCATTGTGCCAGATCGTCTGGCAGCGCCGCGCTGATGGTAACGAGTTCACCTCGTCGCGTGCCTACCATGTATTACAACGCAGGGCAGCGTCGGATAATGAAGCTTTGGTCGGTTCACGGGTGCCATACCCAACCAATCCGGACCCAACTAGGCCATCAGCCGGCGGCCACCCCAGCTCCATGGCGCCCTCAGCGCAGAGCCAAGGCTTCCATACCCGCCACGGGGTCAACCGATCCATGCCCAAAGACAGGATCCCAGCCGGGGGCACCCATGTCGGCCGCGGTCACGATCATCAGCCGGCGCACATCCCAGGCGCCCGCGGCCGCGTGGGCGCCCATCAGCAAAGCCGCAGTGGCCGACACGTGGGCCGCCGCCATGCTGGTTCCACTCATCGTGGCGTACCCGCCGCCGATCCAGGTCGAAAGGATGCCGCTGCCCGGCGCGGCCAATTCCACATGGCGCGACGCACACGAATACGGCGCCGGAACGCCACGCCCGAACGCGTGGTCGTAGGCGCCCACAGCGATCACGTCCCGGTATGCCCCGGGGAAAACCGACTGGCAGCGGACCAACCCCTGGTCCGCCGGCCCGGCGCGGGGCTCAAGGCTCTCCTGGAAATTGCCCGCAATCGAAACCACAAGGGCCCCCGCGTTGACCGCGGCACCCACGGCCCCGCGCAGGACAACCAGATCCTCACCGCACCAACCGCTGAAATTGATGACCCGGGCGCCAGCCTCGGCGCTCTCGGCGACGGCGGACGCCACATCGCTGCACCAGCCGACGCCTGAGGCGTCGAAAACCCGGGTGATGAGCAAGGACACGTCGGCCATGCCGGCAATACCGACGGCATTGCCGCGTCGGGCGGCCAGGATGCCTGCCACATGGGTGCCGTGGCCCGCCTCGTCGAACGGCTCTTCGTCGCCGTCAACGTAATCGTGGCCCCAGATTTGTGGCACGTCCACCAGGTCCGGGTGGTCCACCTCCACGCCAGAATCGACCACGGCCACAATGATCGGCAACGGCGACGGCGACTCTGGCGGTGCTCCTGCCAACTCCCAAGCCTCAGGCATCCGTAGCATCCGTGGGCCCCACTGCTGGGGGTAGAGGGGATCGTTGGGTTGGCCGCCGGCAGCCGCCAGCACATCCGGCTGAACGGCTGGCCCCAGCAGACCCAGCAGCACCGCCGCCTGGCGGCTCTCGACGACGGCGAAATGGAGTCGGTCGTCGCGGCGAACCAGGGTACTCTGGCTGTCGCGCAGGGCGGCCGTGAATTGGGCCTCGTCGAGCTCGTCCAAGTCCACCACGAGGCGGACGCTGGTGGGCGCGGCGGGGAGCGCCACCGCGGGGGCAAGCATCAACGCCAGGGTCAACAAAATTGTGATGCGCAAGGTCCAAAACGTAGGAGTTTCTTGATTATCTAAACCGTTGTGGCTGTGCAACGGCCTGTGTTGGGGGGCCCGAAGCCGCTGGGCGGCATGGCCCATCGGCCCGTTCCAGACGACAAAAAAACTATCAGACGCCGCGCATCAATTCGCGCATCCCGTCAAGAATGATCTTGAGGTGCTTGAGGTCCTCGGCGTTGTAGGTGCAGATGTCGTCCCGGATGTCGTCCTTCGGGCGCCGCTTGTACGACCGGTACAGGCGCAGCGCCTGGTATCCGTCCTTGACGCGGAGCTTCGGTTTCTCGTAGCCGAAGTAAGCCGCGACGGTCTCCGACTTGAACTTGCGCACCGGAAGATACACCCGTTGCGTCTCCGGGCTGGCCGTGTAAACCAGATCCGACTGCATGTCGAACCACTGCACCTCCTGCACCCACGCCGGACTGATGCCCACCTTCTCGCTGGCCCGCTTGAGTTGCAGCGTGTCGCTGGTGCGGCCACCCCATGTGACCACGGTGGGGTTCTGGTCCTTGCAGATCTTGCGGAAATCGCGCAAAAGCTGCTCCTGGCCCTTGCGGGTGTGGTCGAACCACTGGGTGATCTCGCTCGTTTTGTGGTCGAGCATGCCGTACAGGAACACCTCGATGGCCGGGCCGTCGAACTCCAGGTCCATGTGGATGATGGGTTCGTCGAAAGCGTACACGCGGGGATCGGCCGCGTAAACGAGGGCAGTTCCTTTGGCGTGTGCCTCGGCGTATCCCTGTAGGAGGGGCAGTTGGTTCAGGAATCCGCCGTCGCCTTCGAAGGCCGGCTGGGCCGCCAATTCTCCCAGGTCCGCTTTCCACAACTGCTCGATGGTGTGGATGCCGCACGCCTTGAGACGTTCGGCGCGGCCCTCCTTGATCATGGGCAGATCGGTCAGCGCGCCGTTGGGCTGGGGCTCTAACAACGGGCGGCCTAGCGTGGATGAAGTGTAAAAACGCCAGTGGTCCGGCCACGCCGGCCCGGGCAGCTTCCCCCTGCCTCCTGTCGGAGGGCCAATCGGCCGGGTCACAAGGGGGTGTCGCCCTGCTCCATCCGGCCTGATCGGCGCCGCCCGTGCCCGGCATGGTTTCAATTGGGCTTGAATTTATTGGTCATGTGGGATTCCATGCGTGCGTCCTGGAAGGGGACGCAGAGGTGGTAACCATGCGTTTGGAAGCTGTTTGCATCGCTCTGCTGTTGTTCATGACTGTCCTCGCTACGCCGGCTTCCGCTGGCGCCCAGGAGAACCCACCGTGCCCGGATCGGCTGCTGGCCGACTGTATCCACGAAGCCGTGGCCGCGCTGGACGAGGCGATCGCGGCCGCCGTGGCGCTGATGGAGGAGGTGGTGTGGATGGCGGTGGGTGAACTCAACGCTGCCATCATCCTGGTAAACGGGTTGGTCGCCGATGTAATCGGTACGATCAATGATGTCATTGGTGAAGTCAACCGCCTCTTGGTGGATACGTTTGCGTGCATCGGGCGGGGCTTGTCGTGCGACCCGGCCGGTGCTGTCTCCCTCATCATGGGGCTGCTGGAGTCCCTCGGCCCAGTTGGCCAACTGATGATGTTCGTGGTGGGCTATGCGTTGTGTTTGCTGGATCCGTCCAGCGTCTGCGCCGGGGTCAACGAGGTGGTAAACTGGATCATGGGGGCTGTCGCACTGGTGGAGGAACTGGCGGGCGTGGTGCTGGCCATGCTGGATCCTTTGTTCGTTTGGCTGGATGATGCCGTGGCGCTGCTGCTTGCCCTGGTCAACGTGCTCGTAGGCACGGTGGAGGATTTGGCTTTGTACGTCCAGCAGCAGGCTTGCGCTGCGGACGTGGTCTGTCCGGGTCCCTAGGAGCCTTGCGACGGCGGTTGGTCGATTCGGCACGTCAGAAGGCCCCGTCGATCCGCCCGGGGTCCGGCCTGGGGCGGGCCCGGGGTCAGGCGTAGGGTCGGGGATCGGGACACCGATTTCGGTATCGTATCAGCAAATGCTATAGGTCACTCGTATGTACCTCAGCTTACGAGGTATGTCTGATCCAATGGACCTGGAAGCGGAAGTGACCCGCTGGACCCGCGAACTGCGCAAGGGCTCCACGCGCCTGGCGCTGCTGGCCGAACTGAGCCACGGCGAAAGCTATGGCTACCGCATCCTCAGCGTGCTCCGAAGCCGCGGCCTCGCCGCCCTCAGCACCAGCGAGGCAGCGGTCTACCCGCTTCTTCACGACCTCGAAACGCGGGGCTTCCTGACCAGCCGATGGAAGACAACCGAAGACGGCGTGCCGCCACGCAAGTACTACGCTCTCACGGCCGCCGGCGCCCAACTCCACGCCGCCCTGCGCAGCGCCTGGGCCGACTACCGGCGCGAAATGGAAGCCATCGTGGGGGACCAACATGGAACTTGAACCGACTGCCCGGCAATTGCTGGAAGACTACGCCCGCGGCGCCGCCCAGCGCAGCGGCCTGGCCGAACCCCAAGCCACCGACGGGCGGCTGGAACTGTACTCGCACCTCCACGACGCAGCCGCCGCCCAAGCAGAAGCCGAAGACGCACCCGCCATTCGCCTCGAACACGTGCGGCGCGCCATCGCCGCCGTCGGCACCCCCGACGCCACCGACGCGGCGTTCTTTGCCCGCCACCGCGCCGCAGCCGAGAGGGCCCCCTTCGGGCCCCGTGCCATCGCCTACGTCATCGACTACCTCCTGGCACTCGCCGCCGTAGGAATCCTGTCCTCGACGTTCATCTTCCCCTTCTGGGCCCTGTGGTTCATTCCGTTCCTGCCCCCATTGATGGCCGGCGGCCTCATCGTTCTGGCCCTAGCCGCGCTCGAAGTGACCCGGGGCCAAACCATCGGCAAGATGGCCATGCGGCTACGGGCGACGACGGCCGGCGGCGGGCCCTTGTCCTGGGAGAAGGGGATTCTGCGCAACCTCACCAAGTGTTTCCCCCCGCTCGCCCTGCTCGACTACTTCCTCGGGTACCTGGCCGATGGGAACGCCCGCCAGCGCCTCAGCGACCGGCTGGTTGAAACCATCGTCGTGCGGGAGGCGGCGTGATGAGCGCCGCTTGGGGACCCCTGCATCCCGAGCCAAACGAGCCCGTGCCAGCGTTAGCGGCGGGCCACACGCAGACAGCAGACCGTGGCCCGCTCGTCCTGATCTTGGGTTCCCTTGCCATCCTGCCCATCCTCTGGATTCTATGGATTGTCTGGCCTCTTATCCTGGCCCTCGCCGGCGCTCTTCTGGGGTTGCTCCTCGTTCTCCTGTTCCTGATGCTTCCAATTCTGGCCGCCGTGGGCATGGTCCTACTGGTCGCGTACGCGCTGAGGGGGGCGCGGCCCCAGAGCATGGGCGCGGACTTGACGGCAACCGCGTCCCCACCTGGGCGGCCCGTGCACCCCCTCCGGCCCGCGCTGCAAACGACGGCGTGGACTCAGCTTCCCCGAGGGGGGTCGTGGAGCAACGGGCCGCCGGCGCCGTCAAAGCCGCGTTCAACCCAGCCGATTCTTCCAAACCAAGGGGGAAAGCAATGAACCAAAGACCACGCTTGATGCCCATTCTGCTGACCGCCGCCGCGCTTCTGGCCACCGCCCTGGCCGGCTGCACCGAAGAACCCGCCCCGGCCGCGGCTGACGACGAAGCAAGAGCGCCCTTGCTGGCACCCGACGGCCGCGACCTGAAGACCCAACTCCAGCCCGGTGACGAGGTGCCGGTGCCCGCCTGGCGCCTGGGCGATTGGTGGGGTCACCACGTCTACTTCGGCGCCGGGGACACCGAAGGCGTGCATTACAACGCCATCATCGTGGACGCCACCGCCGCCTGGACGCTTGCCAGCGACGACCCGGAAACCGCCGCACACGAGGCGCTCTGGGACATCCCGATTCTGGGAGCCTTCTCCAAGAGCGACCTGAGCACCACCTCCTTTGGAGAGGCGTGGATGTGGTACGATTTCCCCCTGAGCGACGGCAAAACCTGGTCATTCCCTCTCGATCTGCGGGGCGAGGGACCGGAGGAACTCACGGCAACCGCCACCTATCAGGACGCCATCACCAGTTCGGCCGGGATCTTCCCCGGTTTTGCCATCGAAACCAGGCTGCCCGACGGCACACTCGCCATGGCGTACGACTACGTGCCGGCCATTGGCTGGTACGCCCACTTCAAGGCGTACGACATTTCCACCGAAGAGCCCGACGACGTGGAAATCCGCGCCATCAGCATGGGGTTCGGCCACGACTGGGAAGGCACCTACTATCTGACCGAAGCCACCCAAATCGTCGACAGCCTCGCTTACACATTGATCGCCCCTCCCGCCGTCCTCGCCGAACCGGACCCCCACACCGGCTTCACGGTGAGCGCCGAGGCGACCCACGTGTTCGGATTCGGGTTCAGCACCTCCTACGCCGGTGCACAGGTGTTGGCGGTGCGGGACCCCAACGGTGACCACTGGGAGGCCGTGTCCACTCCGGCGGCGCCCGCGGACCAATTCATGTTCGACCGCATCCCGGCGGTGCCCGGCGAGTGGCAGGTGGTCAACCTGGGGGCGGGCGCCTTCAGCATGGGAGGCCTGTTCATGTGGGAGCTGACCGAAACATCCGGTCAACTGGGGGCCGGGGTCGATCCGCCGGCCCCCGGGTCAGGTTCTTGAGCAGGGGATGGATGTCCCCGCCATGGCTGGACGCTTCATGGTTCCCATCGCTACGCTCGTCATCGCATCGCTCGTATTGATGTCGACACCCGTTTCGGCGCACCACGAGGAACAGGTCCCCTGGCTGGTCTGCGCCGCCCACCCCAGGTGTGACCCCGCCGGCAACCCCGCAGTGGAGCCGACGATCCATTACGCCAACTCCATGGGCGGCGTGGCGCTGTGCCTCATCAAGTACCCGTTCACGTGCGACCCCTTCCTCCTCGGCTCGACCCTCGAGTACCTGGACGAGATGCTGTAGGCGAACGCCCCACCTGCACGTGCTACCCGGCGCCAAACAGCGTCGCCGCGTCCACGGGTTCCTTCGTCATGACGAATCGAGGATAGCCGTAGTCGCGCTGGGAGCCACTGCCGAAACTGCTCCAGGCCGCGGCGAAGTGGCCCTCCGGCGAGAAGGCCGCGCCCAGGAAATCCAGCAGGACGCGCTCGTCCTCGGCACCCCGGCAGGCGTTGCCGCCGCCGCACAGGGGCCCCTGCTTCACCGGTTCTAAACTCAACCCGATCCGTTTGACGGCGCCTGACTCCAGGTCCACGAAGGCCGCGCGGGCCGTCCAGTTGCCCGTGACGGCCCAAGGCAGCGCCCGGCCCTCGTCAATGCCGTAATACGCCAGCGCGACGCCGCCTGTGGGGTGGGTGGCGACCCACGGCATGAGTCCCGTTTCGTTCTCGCTGGTGATTTCGATAGGCGCCTCGAACGCCATGCGGGCCTCGTCGAGAGCCACGACGAACGTGCGGGCGCCGACTCCGGTGCCGTCCGGGTCGCTGATCTCGGACCAGGCGAGGACCATGCGGTCATCGTGGGTCCAGGCGACGTTTTCCACCGACCAGATGCCGGTGCGAATGGCGTCTTCCCGCGGCAAGAGGACATGGCGCCAGGTCAGGCCGCCGTTGCTGGACAGGGCGACGCCGACTTCAACGACGGCAAAGCCGTCATCCGAGAACACGCCGGCAATCTGGGTCAACGCCGACACGTAGTAGGGGATCGCGATGACCCCATCCGCCGACACGGCGGGGTGGCCTAGGAACGCGAACTCAGAGTCCGGGTCGACGGGGCGCACCGGAACGTGGATCGGGAACGTTTGACCATCGTCCAGGGTGATCAGGTAGTACAGTCCGCTCGGCGGTGAATTGTACGCCAGGCCGACGAGCTGCGTGCCATCGGTGACCAGCCACGGCCGATCCAGCGGCGCGATCTGGCCGGCGAGATACGACCAGCGCCACGTCTGGCCGCGGTCGGTGCTCTTCCCCACGGTGTATCCGACGGCCAGGGCCCCCGACATGTCGGTCGTGTAGACGGCGCCATCGGCCACCACCACATCGGTGTCGCTGCCGCCGGTCTGCGCCAGCAGGTGGCTGACCTCCATCTCTTCGAACGCGTCGCCGCCTGGAGGCAGGCGCCAGAACCCGAAGCCGCCCCCGATGGCTGCCATG
>JBFIJP010000131.1:0-10306 GCA_041600695.1 Thermoplasmatota archaeon
ATACCTGGATGCGGACCCCTGGCTGGACCTCGTTTTGGGCGAGCGGGACGGGGCTGAACTCCTGCGGGGAACGGGGGATGGCTTCGAGCCACTGGCCCGCCTGGCTTGCCCAGGTTGCAACATCGTGGCCGCCGCCGTGGGTGACCTGGACGAAGACGATCTGGAGGACGTGGTCCTCCTGGGTGGAGGGGGCCTTCATGTGTTCAGGCAGGTCAATGGCAGCTTCGAAGAGCAGCCGGCGGCTCCCATTGACCCCGGAGCCCGTTTCCTGGCGCTGGCGGATGTGGACAACGACGGCCGCCTGGATGTGACCATCAACCACGACGGCGGGGCGACTTTCCTGCACCGCAACATGGGTGGCAGCCTGGCGACTCCAGAACGGCTCAACAGCCAGGCAAGCACCTTTGCATATGTCCTGCACGACGACGACCTGTACCTTGAGCTCGTTGTGGCGAGCCCAGCGGGCGTGCAATTCCAGCGTAACCTGGGCATCGACGGCAGCGGCACCTGGCTCGGTCTGGCAGAGCCAACCGTGATCGCCGGCAGCGCAACGCAGCCGCGGGTGCTGGTTCCCCTTGACGCTGACAACGACCAGCGCGTGGATCTTGCAGTCGCGGGACCGGGCGGAATTCAATTGCTGGAGAACACGGGCCGGAGTTTTGCTGCCCAATCCATCTCTTCGGCGCCGGTGGAGTGGGCCGCCCCCATTGACGTCGACAACGACGGCTGGGTCGACCTGGTGGCAGGCGGACCCCGATCTGCACGAATCCTGGCCAACGTCGCCGGCGCATGGAGCCCAGCAGAGGCCATCGCGCCAGCCGCCATGGTGGCCGTGGGGGATTGGGATCGGGACGGCCGCCTCGACACTGCGGGCATCGACGCCGACGGCGGCCGCGTGGCCTGGAACCGCGGCGAGGCAGGTCACTTCCTGAGCTTGCGCCTGAGGGGCAAGGAATCCGTGGATTCCGGTTTTGGAATCAAGGTCACGCTGACGACGGGAAACAGTCTCCTGCTGCGTCAATCCGGTGGCATGGCATCGCCGGGCGTCGCCGTTGCCGCCGACGTACATTTTGGTTTGGGGGATACGCTGGGCGGAACCTATGCTTTGGCAATCCTTTGGCCCAGTGGCATTCTCCAATTCGATTCGGTTGACAATCCTGAAGAGGTCGTCGACCGGCATACTGTTGCGCGAGAAAGCCCGAAAGAAGCTCCATGGAATGGCTGCTAGGGTCGCCTTTCACCCCTCAGAAAAGGTTCTGGATTCTCCGGAATATGGCGGCCCGGCCAGCATCTCCAACACCATGGATTCCCCTTGCCGAGGCCTCAAGGCGATAAATTGTACAATCGCCGACAGAGCGGAATTTGCCGTTGCTGATAGATATCGTGCAATTTTCTACGGGCTCTCCGTGATCCGGTGAATTCCAGCCGACAGATTACCCAAATCCTGAATTCGTCCAGACGGCCAGGAAATCTGGACCATGGCGGATTCAGAATCGCCGATTCCAATGGTCAGAACCGGCGACAAACCGGTCTGGAAACCCGCCGCGGAAAGCCGTTCGCGAACCAGGATGCGCCCGTCGGGGAGGGTGGCGGTGACGACAGCGCCGATGCCATCGCGGTTCGATTCCGAGCCCGCCAGAACGAGCTGGATGGACCGTCCTGGTGCGCCCCGGTTTTCTAGCAGTTCCGCCGGCTGGCCGTTGACGTTGACACGCACAAGATCCTCGTCGCCATCGTTGTCCAGGTCGACGGCCAGGATGGCTCGCGTGTTGGAATGGCCCGCAAGGTCGCCTGCCGTGGCGGTGGCGTCGGCGAACCTGCCACCAAGGTTCAGGAAGAACTGGTCGGCGGCGTCCTCGCGCAGGTCCGGAAACACCAGATTGTGCAGGTCGTTTCGGTGGGGCTCCAGGGGCACCGGACGGCCCACGGCATGGGCGATGTCCAGCCAGCCGTCTAGGTCAAAATCGGCCATGGCGACGCCCCAGCCGGTGCCCTGCCAGGAGACCCCCAGACCGCGGCTGTCGGTGGAGTAGGAGAACGCGCCGCTTTCCTTTTGGAGGAGCAGGCTCAGCTTGTGGCCCTTGAAGTTGCTGACCACCAGATCGGGCCGCCCGTCGCCGTCCACGTCACCGACGACGATCCCCATGGCGGTCTTGACCTCGTTGGCGCCCCGGGAGCGCGCCTCATTCCTGAAGGTGCCGTCCGCTTGGTTGATGTAGAGGGCATTCTCGGTGATGTCGTTGGCCGTGGCCAGGTCGCCCCATCCGTCGCCGTTGATGTCGGCGGCCACGACCCCCAGCCCCTTGCCGGTGTTTGGAACGCCTGCTTGCGCCGTGATGTCGGTGAAGGCGCCGCCGTCGTTGCGCAGCAGCACCGACTCCTGGCGGGCAGCGAAGTAGATCAGCGACGCGTAGTCCTGGCCGCTGGTATGGAGGCCCGGCGCGCGCCAATCCAGGTTGTTGACCACGTAGAGATCCAGATCGCCGTCGCGGTCATGATCCAGCCAGGTGACGCTGCTGGGCTGGCAGGGGCGGCCGCATGCTCCCAACAGGGATGCGCCGGCGGCCCCCGGCACCTCGGAGAAGTTTCCGGCGCGGTTTTCGTACAGGCGGCCAAGGCCATCGATGGTGACGTACAGGTCGCTGTCGCCGTCGTTGTCGAAGTCGCCAAATGCCGCCCCTGTGCCGAAGCCGTCGATGGCCAGTCCGATGTCCGCTGTGATGTCCCTGAAGCTCCAGTTGCCAAGGTTCTGGTACAGCTTGGCTTCCAGGCCGGGACCGCCGGGAGGGAAGTACAGGTCAACCCAGCCGTCGCCGTTGATGTCGCCCGCGGCCACGGCGCCGCCGATCACCGCGGGGTAGGGTAAATCCTGGCCGGCCAGCCAGGGCTGGCGCAGGAAGGAAATGCCTGTGTCTGCCGTCCGGTCCACGAACGTGATGGGCGACTCGATGGTGGGGCTGCTGGTCTCTTGGAAGCCGTGGGGCATGGCGGGGTTGAAGGAGGCGAGAAACTCCGGCAGGGTCCAGGCGTAGGCTGCGTTGGCAACCAACGCAAGCGCCAGGATCACCGCGGTTGTGCGCCATCGACTCATGCGGTACCCCCTGCGGTGCCGGGTGCGGCACGACTTCGGGTGCCGCCGGGCCAGTGGCCCCGCACCAGGAAGGCGATCACGTGGCGCTGGGGGGCTGCCACCAGGAGGGCGAAAACCGGCGCCTCGGGCCGGCCCGCCAGTGTCGCGGGCACCGCCAGCAGCACCAGGAGGGCGGCCCAGAGCAGTTTCTCGGGCAGGCGATCCGGGCTGGTCGCCGGGTCGGTGATGGCAAACAGGCCGATGAGAATTTGGAGTGGCGACAGGGCGAACTCCCAGGCGGAGGCGAGCCCCCACCCCAGGGCGGTCGTGGCCAAGGCGTAGGCAATCCACGAGAAACCCAGGTACGCCACGGCGAGATCGAAGCGGCGGGCGCGCAGGGTGGCCACGGTGCCAAACAGAAGCATCAGCGCAGTTGCCTGGGGTGCCGCTCCCCAGTCGTTGACGCCCACGCGGGCAATGCCTGCCAGAATCAGCACGCTGGCGGCCACGTTGTTGGGGTTGAACAGGTGGCTGCCCCGCCAGCGGATGAGGTGCTTGGAGGCCACCATCAGGGCTGGAACCAGGACGAAAACCAGGGGTCCGCGAGCATCCAGCAGAAGGCCTGCACCCAGCGCGCCGACCATCGATGCCCACGGCAGCCGCCAGGACCCGTAATGCAGGCGGGATGCCACGCCATCCATGACCGTCGCGCAGCCCACCGACACCGCCAGCCACCAGATCGGGGTGGGGAAGTCCAGTGTCGTGGCCACCACGGTGACGAAAATGAGGAGATTCAGAAACTGGAGACGGGGGCCGGCCAGAATCACGGCGAGGCGCCCCCTCAGACCACTGGCTCCAGGCTCCGGGAAGCGCTCCACCTCACCCATCCCGTTGACCAGTGCGCGCGCAACGAAAACCGTTTCCTGTTTTCTCTTAGGCGACCGGACCGGCTAGGCCACGGTTTGGCCCGCTCGGCCTCCGGGTAAGCAAGACTTATCCGGGTGTGCATTGATATGCGAAACGGTTGGGTAGGTTGCGTCTTCGCTAGGATTTCCTGTTTCTAATAGGCCACAAGGAAGAGCAGCCACCTTGCTGGAAGGTGTCAAGGTTGGAACAAAAACAATTAGTCGGCTGGACGGGCGTTGCCACACTGGCCGCCCTGATGGCCCTCATCATGTCCTCATGGGGGGTCACGGCGCAGGTCGCCCCCGAGATTGCCAACGGCGTCGATTTGCAGGTACCCGGCTTGCCGGACCCTGAGTCGCTCACCGAACTGCCAGTCACCGACGACCTCCGGGGGCGCTTGCCCGCCGGGGCCGTGGAGTTGCTCGAATATCGCGAATTGAACAGCAAGACGTACCGTCTGCTGGACGGGTCCATGGTGGCTCGCATCTCGCAGTCGCCGCTTCACTACGTCGACGCCGACGGACAGTGGGCTGACATCAGCACCGCCCTGGTCCCCACCGCGGACGGCTTCGAGAACACCGCCAACGCACTGCAGAGCCGCTTCGGCGCTGGCGGCGCGGTGTCGGTTGCCCGCGGCGACGCGCATGCGACCTGGACCCCCTCGGCGCTCGCCCTGCGGTACTGGGACGGCGAAGCCTACGAGGAGCTCCGCGCGACCACCCAGGCCGCGCCCGTGGCCCTCGGCGAGCAGATTCGGTACGCCGAGGTCCTGCCAGGTGCCATGGACCTCTACAACGTGGAGCGCAGCTTCGTCAAGCACGACGTGGTCTTCGACGCGCCCCCGGCCTTCGAAGGCGATCCCCTCGAAACCGATCACTTCGTGATCGACGGTACGCTCTCCCTCTCCGATGGCCTGCGCATCTTCGTCGACGGCGAAGAGCAGACGGGCGACTTCATCGCCCAGGGCACCGTCGAGTTCATGAACCCTGACGGAAGCCTCGCCTTCCGCCTGTACGGTGTGTTTGCCTACGACTCCCTGTTCCCGGAGATGCCGGAGGACGAGGAACTGACTTCCTCGGCCGCCGACGGCTGGCTGCGGGGCACCTACGTTGGCGACCAACTTCATCTCTCCATTGAGTTGCCCACAAGTTGGCTCTTCGCCGACGAGCGCGTGTACCCCGTTACCATCGACCCCTCCTGGGGCTGGGATGATGCGGACACGACCATCTACGCCCGCGAACGCCACGGCAACCTGAACGGTCACACGTCCCTCTACGCGGGGGCCATCCACTGGACCTCGACGTACACGTACAGTTGCGGCTGGAACGGCTGGAGCACCTGCACCGGGACCACCAACCACGGCGATGCTGCGCGGCCGTTCATCCGCCAAAGCCTGAGCCCCATCGACAACCGCGTCACGGCCATCACGGATGTGATGGTGGACTTCTACGCGGACTCGGTCGCCGCCACCAACACCATCCAGGGCCACTTCGTGTCCTCGGACTCCTGGACTGCCACAGGCCTAACGTGGGCCAACCAGCCCGCTGCTACCACCTCAATGGGCAGCGTGTCCGTTTCCTCCAACGGCTGGAAGACACTCACCCCGGCCGAGAGCCTGATCGAAGGCCAACTGAGCGCCAACCACGTTGACAAGTTCAACGGCGACGACCAGTTCAGCTACCGCTACAAGCGCGATGTCGAGACGTGCGACTGCAACCAGTACGCCCGCATGCCGCGCACCGGCACCCAGGCGCCGGAATGGCTCGTCTACTACGACTACGACACCACCGCACCGTCCACCAGCATCACCAACACCGGCACGGCCGGCGACAACGGCTGGTTCACGAGTTCGGTCAGCAGCACCCTCGCCTGCTCCGACACGGGTGGAGCGGGTTGTTACCAGACCGACTACCGCCGCAACAACGGCGCGTGGGCGGACTACAGCAGCGCCATTTCCACAACAGCCGAAGGAACCACCACGCTTGGCTACCGCAGCCAGGACAAGGTGCTCAACTGGGCCGGCGAAACCACATCCACCATCAAGATCGACACGGTGGCCCCGGCGACCACCAGCAGCATCACCGGCACCGCCGGCGACAACGACTGGTACACCGACGCGCCCGAGGTGAGCCTGTCTTGCAGCGACGCCACCAGCGGCTGCGCGAGCACCGAGTACCGCATCAACGACGGCTCCTGGACGGCCTACTCGGACGCCGTCACGATCGACGATGAGGGCGAGAACGACTTCGAGTACCGCTCGAAGGACCTGGCCGGCAACGTCGGCTCGATCCAGTCCCTGACGATCAAGGTGGACACCGAACTGCCTTCCGTCAGCCACACCCTCTCCGGCACCGCCGGCGACGCTGGCTGGTACAAGAGCGCCGTCAGCATCACCCTGAGCAGTGCCGACGATTCCGCCGGCATCGATGACACGGAGTACCGGCTGAACAGCGGTTCCTGGCAGGCCTACACCAGCGCCGTGTCGGTCAGCACCGCTGGCACCACGACGTTCGACTACCGCACCACCGACAACGCGGGCAACGTCAAAACCGTCACGGGGAACTCGTTCAAGATTGACCAAGTGGCACCCACCACCAGCCGCACCGTATCCGGCACGGCCGGAAGCGGTGGCTGGTACACCTCCACGCCAAGCGTAACGCTGACGTGCAGCGACGCCACCAGTGGCTGCTCCGAGACCCAGTACCGCATCAACAACGGCGCCTGGCAAGGATACTCGAGCGCCGTCAGCATCGCCGGCCAGGGATCGAACACGTTCGACTACCGATCCAAGGACGCTGCAGGCAACTGGCAAAGCATCCAGACCTCCACCATCAAGGTCGACACCACACTGCCTTCGATCAGCCACAGCCTTGGTGGCACGAGCGGTTCGGACGGCTGGTACCGCAGCGCCGTGTCGGTCACCCTGACCGCATCGGACGCCCACTCGGGCGTCTCAGCGCGGCAGTACCGCATCAACAGCGGCGCGTGGCAGAACTACGTCAACCCGTTCTCTCTCACCAATCAAGGAACAACGACCGTTGACTACCGCGCCACCGACACAGCCGGCAACACGCGCACCGTGACGGGCACCGCAGTCAAGATTGACACGGTCAACCCGTCCACCGTCCACAGCCTGGACGGCGTGCTCGGCGACGGCGGCTGGTACATCAGCGACGTGGGTGTCACGCTGACCGGTTCCGATGCCTCATCGGGCCTTGACTACGTGCAATACCGCGTCGACGGCGGCTCCTGGACGACGTACAGCAGCCAGTTTGACCTCACGGCCAACGGCGCCCGCAGCGTCGACTACCGGTCCGTGGACCATGCGGGCAACACGGAGGCCATCGACACGGTCGCCCTCAAGATCGACACGGTGGACCCCATCGCCTCGATCAATCTGGCGGGAACCACGGGAAGTAACGGCTGGTACATCAGCCCAGTCACCTTCTCGCTGGCGGCCACCGACGCCACCAGCGGCGCCGACCGGATCTACTGGCGAACCAACGGGGGCTCCTGGCAGCTTTACACGGCAGCCATTCAACTGACGAACCAGGGAACGACGAACCTGGAGTATTACGCCGTGGATGCGGCTGGCAACGACCAGACCGTGCAGAGTTCGACCATCAAGATCGACACCACGGCGCCCTCCACGGTGCGCACCCTCACGGGCACCCTTGGTGGTGGCGGCTGGTACACGACCTCGGTCGAAGTCAGCCTCAACCCCAACGACGCCACCAGTGGCGTACAGGACACGTTCTACCGTGTCAACGGCGGCGCCTGGCAGACCTACGGCAGCCCCTTCATCGTCAGCGGTGAGGGAACGACGCTGGTGGAATACTACAGCACCGACGTGGCCGGCAACCAGGCCAGCACCTCGTCCGTGAATGTCAACATTGACACCATCGTACCGCGAACCCTCCACGCCCTCGACGGTGTGGTAGGACGCCTGAACTGGTTCCTGTCCGCGGTGACCGTGACCCTCGACCCGTCGGATGCGTCCAGCGGCGTCGACATCACCGAATACCGCGTTGGCACCTCCGGCGCGTGGAACGAATACACCGGCCCCTTCCAGGTTTCCAACCCCGGAATGACGGATGTGTTCTACCGCAGCCGCGATGTGGCCGGCAACCAGGAATCCGCCAACAGCTTCCAGTTGAAGATCGACCAGGAGCTTCCCGTAACCGTGCGCGACCTGACGGGCACGGCCGGTGCGGCTGGCTGGTTTGTCTCCCAGGTGCAGGCCGCCCTGTCGTGCACGGACAGCCCCAGCGGCTGTGACACCACCGAGTTCTCGCTCGACGGCGGCAGCAGCTTCCAGGAATACACGGGCGCCGTGACCCTCACCGAGGGCACCACGCAGCTGCGCGAGCGGTCCACGGATGTGGCCGGCAACCAGGAAGCGGCCCACGGCGGAGCCGTTCGCGTGGATGTCACCGCCCCGGTGACCAGCTTCGCGCTCAGCGGCGACGGACCCCTCAACGGCTGGTTCCGCAGCGCCGTCCAGATGACCCTGGACTGTGCTGACGGCACCAGTGGCTGCGACCTGACCCGCTTCGCCCTCAACGGCGGCGGGTTCCAGGACTACACGGGCCCGGTTGACCTGAGCGCCAACGGCGTCACCAGTGCCGCCTTCCGCAGCACCGATGTGGCCGGCAACACCGAGGCAGACCTGTCGCGGACCATCCGCATCGATCAGGTCCTCCCGAACATCGCCCACACCCTCACCGGTACGCTGGGTGGCGAAAACTGGCACCGCAGCGTCGTGCAGGTTCTCCTGGACGCCACGGACGCCCACTCCGGCATCGACCTGACCGAGTACCGCCTCAACGGCGGCGCCTGGCAGCCGTACTCTGGCGCCTTCGACGTGTCGACGGATGGCGTGACCAGCCTCGACTACCGCACCACGGACCTGGCAGGCAATGTGCGCACCATCACCGGCGTTGACGTGAAGGTCGACCAGGTGCTGCCCGACATCAGCCACGCCCTGAGCGGCTCGGCCGGCGACGCCGGCTGGTACGTGGGCGCTGTTGAGGTGGTCCTGTCCGCCGTGGACGGCCACTCCGGAATCAGCCTGACCCAATACCGCGTCAACGGCGGCGGCTGGCAGACCTACGAAGGCGCCTTCTCGGTTGCCTCGGAAGGCCTGACCACCATCGACTACCGCACCACGGACGTGGCGGGCAACACCCGCACCGTCAGTGGTCTGGAGATTCTGGTGGACACCATCGCCCCGGTCACAACGATTGGCCTCAGCGGCGACGGACCCCTGAACAACTGGTTCCGCAGCGCCGTTCAGGCCGCCCTGGCGGCCACGGATGGCACCAGCGGCGTCGACCGCATCCAGTACCGCATCAATGAGGGTGGCTGGCAGACCTACACCGACGCTGTTGACATCTCCGCCGAGGGCTTGACAAACCTGCAAGTGCGGGCCGTCGATGCCGCCGGCAACACGGAGTCGGTCCACGGACAGGACATCAGCATTGACCTCACCGCCCCGGTGACCGCGTCGGCCCTGAACCCGGCACCCAACGCCAACGGCTGGATCAACGACGCCGTCAGCGTAACCCTGTCGCCCGACGATGCCCTGAGTGGTGTCGACCGCGTCCGGTACCGTGTCGACGGAGGAAACTGGGCGGACGGAACGTCCTTCCAGCTCCCCAACGCCGGAACCTACCTGGTTGAGTACTACACCATTGACCGCGCGGGCAACAGCGAAGGCATCAACAGCCTGGATGTCCGCATCGACCTGACCGCCCCCGCCAGCGCCATCTCCCTGACCGGAGACGGCCCGCTGGGTGGCTGGTTCAAGGGAACCGTCAGCGTGGCTCTGAGCGCCGTGGACGAAGCCAGTGGAATCGACCTGATCGAGTACAGCCTGGACGGTGGCGCCTGGCAGGTCTACTCCGGTGCCTTCGACATCGCCGCGGCGGGTCTTACCGAAGTGCAGGTCCGAGCCACCGACGGCGCGGGCAACACCCAGACTCCGATCAGTCAGACGATCCAGATCGACCTGGCGGCGCCGGAGACGACGCACGCCCTCAATCCGCTGCTCAACGCAGCCGGCTGGGCCCGCTCGGCGGTTGAAGTGACCCTGGCGAGCACGGACGACCTGAGCGGCGTCGGTGGTATCGAGTACCGCCTGGACGACGGCAACTGGATCACCGGCACCGCCGTGACGGTCACGGGCGACGGCGCCCACCGCGTCGAGTACCGCGCCACCGATGTGGCCGGCAACGTGGAGGAAATCCGCAGCGTCGACCTGAGCCTTGACACCGTGGCACCGGACACCAGCCATGTGCTGGACCCGCTGCCCAACGCCAACGGCTGGAA
>JBFIJP010000132.1:0-10245 GCA_041600695.1 Thermoplasmatota archaeon
CCACCCCGACACGGACGACTTCTGGTGGCCGCCCCTGGTGCGTACATCCGCGGACCGTGGCGAGGGGATCGTTGAGTTAGCCGACGCCATCGAGCAACACAAAACCTGGAGCCAGGCCGGCGGGGCCTGGGAGGAGCGCCGACGCCGACGCCTGGAGCGGCAGGTGCGCAGCCTCCTCGAACGAGAGGTTGCATCCCATGTGTTTACAGCCAAGGGTACCCCCCGCGCTGGGTACGACCCGTTGTTTGCCAGCGCACATAGCGGAGACATGTCGCCTCACGATCTGGCGGACGCGCTGCTGGCAGACTTCTGTTCTCGCCGGCAGTCGTAGACCCTGAGCGTGCCGAGGCGCAGCCAAGAGCGAAGCCGAGCGGCTGCACCGCACGCAGCGCCCGGCGTGACTGGCGGCATGGCTCCTGAAGCCACGCGAGCGACTGCTGAATCGAGGCGCGCCCAGCGCACCTGCCGGACAGGGTAGCCACGCGGCCCGTGTCATGGCGCATGGGAGCCGCATTCAAGGGAGAGGAGAAGGGGAAAGGGAAGCTGACGCCTCAGTTGCCCGGATGGGCTGCGGGCGTGCTGCCGCTCGGGTACGGAACGGCTGCCTGCATCTGCTCGATGCGTGCCTCAGAATACTCACCGAAAGCGATCAGGACGCGCTCGCCGTCAAGCAGTTGGCGCTTGTTGAGGGCCTTGGCCGAGATTTCCTTCCAGTCGTCGCTGTTGGGCGCGTGGTACAGGTGAAGGGTGCGGTTGCCCTCGTTCGTGTACACGCCTGCCTGGTTCAGATCGGCATGCGCCCCATCCAGGGTCAGGCTGCTGCTCGTGATCTCGGTGTCCACCACGCGCAAGAACTCGTCGAATCCAATGCACCCACCGGTTGGCGGCTCGAAGTGGATCATGTAGTCGTTGGGCTGGTGCAGATGGTAGCTCATGGGGGTGTTGCCGCCTGCTCCCAGATTGTAAGCCCGGTGCTGGTAGGAGATTCGATCATCGTCCACGTAGACGTTGTACGTCGAGTGCCAGTGGCCGGGGCACTCACCGGCGCTCTTGGCAGTGAAGTACATGCCGGCACCAATGCCGGCCACAATCAGGATGATGATTCCGGGCAAGATGGCCTTGCGTGCCAGGTCGGTGGGAACTTCCCTGCGCTTGGTTTCCTGAAGGTGCTGACGTCGGCGTTCTCGAATGTCACTCATGGGTCCTCACTTGAGTAGATGGTTGCTGATGACCAAGCGCTGAATCTCGCTGGTCCCTTCGTAGATTTCCGTGATTTTTGCGTCGCGGTAATGGCGCTCCACCGGGTAGTCGCGGGTGTACCCGTTGCCGCCGTGGATCTGGATGGCCTCGCTGGATGCCCACATGGCCGCCTCGCTTGCGTAGACCTTGGCCATGGACGCTTGGGGGCTGTACGGGGCGCCGGCGTCCTTGAGTTGTGCGGCACGGTAGATGAGCAGCCGCGCTGCGTCGATGCGGGTTGCCATGTCGGCCAGTTTCCACTGGATGGCCTGGTTGGCACCGATGGGTTTGCCGAACTGTTCGCGTTCGCCGGCGTAGGCAAGGCTGGCCTCGTAGGCACCCCGGGCGATGCCCAGCGCCTGGCTGGCGATACCGAGCCGGCCGCCGTCCAGGGTCTTCATGGCGATCTTGAAGCCGCCGCCCACTTCGCCCAGGATGTTTTCGGCGGGAACGCGGCAGTCCTCAAAGAACAGCGGGCAGCAGGGGGCGCCCCGGATGCCAAGTTTGTCTTCGCTCTTGCCGATGGTGAAGCCGTCGAAGCCCTTCTCGACGATGAATGCCGTCTGGCCCTTGTGGCGCGCCGCCGGGTCCGTTTGGGCGAAAACGATGTAGGTCTCGGCGAAGCCGGCGTTGGTGATGTACAGCTTCTGGCCGTTGAGGAGGTAGTCGCTGCCATCGGGGACGGCGCGGGTGGCCATGGAGACCACGTCGCTGCCGGCATGCGGCTCGGTCAGCCCGTACGCCCCCGTTCGCCGGCCCTTCAGCATGTCGGTGAGGTAGCGTTGATGCTGGTCCTCGTTGCCATAGGTGTAGAGCGGCCAGCCTGCCAGGGAGTTGTTGACCGAAACCAGGACCCCCGTGGATGCGCAGGCGCGGCTGAGTTCCTCGATGGCGATGCAGTAGCTCACCATGTCGGTCCCGGCTCCGCCGGCGGACTCGGGGAAGTTCATCCCCATAAGGCCCAGGTCCCCCAGCTCGGCAAGCATCTCTACGGGGAACCAGTGCTCCCGGTCGATACGCTCGGCCAGTGGAGCAACCCGCGTCTGTGCGAACTCGCGCACCATGTCGCGGATCATCCGATGCTCGTCGGAGGGCTGGAAATCCACGAATCGCGCACTCCCCTCCCCTTCATAAAAGGCCATACCTGTTGACGGTAGGGGCAGCCGGAGCCCCAGGAGCTCGCCCCGCGGCCAGCCCCGCGTCCAGCCCCGCGTCCACGCCCGCACCCAGCTCCTGGCCGCGGACGCCCATCGAACCGTTCAAGAGCCACCCCGCGCACGTTGAGGCGTGGATCTTCGCCTGGTTGCCGCTGCACTGGCTGCTGGTTTGCTGGTTTCGTGGTTCTTGTGGCTGCGAACGTGGCTGCGCGCACGTCGGCGCCTGCGTGAACTGGATGGCGCCAAGCGCAGCCAATCCACCCGATACGGTCAGATCACCGAGCAGTTCGTTCCCCTGGCCGGAGCCTGGCCCTGGGACCCCAAGGCATTCCGCTTCATTGGCAGCCCCATCGACGGCGTCCAGTTCGACGAGGACGGCGTGTACTTTGTGGAGATCAAGACCGCCGGCAGCCGCTTGAGTGGAGAGCAGCGGCGCATCCGGGACCTGATCCAGGCCGGCCAGGTGCAATGGCGGGAGGTTCGCCTGCCATGAACGCGGCCGAACTGGCCTCCGCAGCGCAAGACGCCTTCCTGCTGGGATTGTCGGCCGTTGACGGGACCCGGGTGGTGCGCGCCGCCGTGCGCCGCGGCATGCTGGACCCGTGGCTGGGTGACCTAGAACGCCCCAGCCGCATCCAGGTGCTGGCGCTCGGCAAGGCCGCGCCAGCCATGCTGTGGGGCCTAGTCGAGGGAGGCGTGCCATTCCACGGGTTCGGTGTGGCTCCCAAAGGGGTGCGCAAGACGTTGGTGGACACGTTCCATTGGCGCAGCGGTGATCACCCTGTCCCCGGGGATGCTTCGTTTGCCGCGGGCGGCGATCTTCTCGCCTGGGTCGACCGGCTCGACCCCGGGGAGCCGCTGCTGGTGCTTCTCTCGGGGGGCGCCAGCGCCTGCATGGAAGTGCCCGCCGAGGGCGTGGACCCCGGCGATCTGCAACGGCAGTGGCGGTCCTGGCTGGCCGATGGATCCGACATCGCCACCATGAACCGCCGCCGTGCCAGCCTTTCCAAACTGAAGGGGGGCCAACTGGGCAGGCGAGTGCTGGAGCGCCTTGGCTCCGACCGCGTGCAGGTGTGGCTGCTGGCCGACACACCCGAGCCTGTTGACGAAAACGTGGGGTCCGGGCCGTTCAAAGTGGCAGATTCCATCCAGCACCATGTGCTGGCCAGCAACGAGGACATCGTGCAAGCCACTGGCCAGGCGTTGGCAGAGGCGGGATTCCAAGTCTATCTCCACGGCGCACGCATCAGTGGACCCATCGACGCCGAGGTGGCGGCGTTTCTGAGGGCTGCGCACGATCTGCCCGGCGACGGACCCGTGGCCCTGGTGGGTGGTGGCGAACCCACCATCGCCCTCCCCGCGGGTGCCCCACCGGGCGGGCGCGCCCAGCACGCAGCCCTGGCGGCCGCCTCTTTGCTGGCCCGTGATGCGCCCCACACTGTATTTCTTGCCGCGGCCACCGACGGAAAGGACGGCTCCACAGACGCGGCCGGCGCCTGGGTCCACGCCCGCACATGGCTCGACAATCCGGTGGCCGCCGGGGCCGCCCTGAAAGAGTGCGGAGCCCACGCGTTGCTCGACTCGCGGGGGCAGGTGATCCGAACCGGCAACACGCGCAGCAACGTCAACGACATCTGGATCGCCCTGCGACCTGGCCGTTAGGGGTCCCTTGCCCGATCGCCCCTCGGTTGCGCGCGCCCGGCGGCCGTGGAGCCTCCGCTTACCGGGTTCACCAATCAAGAACAGGGGAAGGAAGTAAGGAAGGAGGACACAACTCGTGATCAAACCGCCAGGCGGGCCACCCAGGCGGCTCCGGTCCCCAGGTCGTCCGTGATGACGCCCTGAACCAGGTAAATACTCAGGAAACCCCACACGAGGCAGGTTCCAAAGACGCAGAGTTCAACCGACAGGCACCGGCCATCGAAGTTGGGTCCGGCGAAGACTGTGGTCTCGTACGTCGTGATGTCTGCCGTTGTGAACGTGATGTCGGTTCCAAGGGCAAGGCCCGAGATACCATCGTAGGATGCGGCGTCGCTGCTGACAACCCCATCCTTGCTCAGGGCAAGAACCGGACTGGCAGCGTTCAACGTGTTGGTGGCTACGACGGTTTCATGAATGGCGCCGTCGCAGTCGGTTGGGAGCGAACCCTTGCCCCCGCCAAGTTCGCCGAAGCCGGCGATCCCGCCCAACCCATTGATGGGGAATTCGCCCTGGCCGGCGGCCATGTCAACGCCAAACACCAGGTCAAGGCGGATATCGTATGTGTCTGCAAAGTGCAGGATGTCCTGCATGGACGCCCGCAGGGTCATGGGCCCCTGGGAGGTTTCCAGAATGGTTTCCTCGCTGAAGTCGATGCCCTGGGCCCGGGCCTCGTCTTCCAGCATCTGTAACATGAACTCGTAGTTGAGCTCGCGCAAGTCACGCACCTCGGTAGCGACCGAGGGAGAGGAAAAGCCAAGGACGAACAAAGCAACCAGACCTACAACGATTTCTCGCATTTTTTCCACATTCCCGGGAGGATCACGTCAGCAGCCACAAAAGGCAGGGGCCGCCGTCAACCAGAACCACACCGTCCTTGGGATGGTTGCTCGTTAATAAATAGCGACCGCCGCAGAGCGTGGAGCCGCCAGTCCCTGCCGCCCGCCGGCCGGGCTTGGGCCTAGGTGCGCCATGCCGGGGGACTTGACCGCCGCTACGCGTCGCTCCCAGCGCGCCTGGCAGGCCGAGGGGGCAGGCCAACGGCACCCGCTCCCCCGGATGGTCGTCCGCCACACCCCACCGACCCACAAACCGCGCGGGAGGCGACCCGCTGGCCCAGGCCCCATAGGCGGCCTCCGGAGCAGGGGGGCGGGGGCACGGTGTTTAAAAGGGGGGCCTCGTGGGCGAAGCCGTGCTCGAGCGGGTGCCCACCATCATGACCGCCCAGGAGATCCTGGACAAGGCCTTCGCCCGGGCCGCCAAGATCGAAATCCAGGACCCGGTCAAGTACCACCGGGTCCGCAAGACGCTGGCGGCTCGCATGGCCAGCGTCGCGGACACGGTGTACGAATCCCTCAACCGGTACGTCACCGCTTTCCCCAACTTGGATGGCCTGCGCAACTACCCCCGCGAGGTGCTGGACATCATGGTGGGTCTCGACAACCTTCGCAAGGCCCTAGGGAGCGTCGACTGGGCCGCTGAGAAGATCAAGCGCCTTGGCCAAGAGTCTGCTGAGAAGCAGATGCGCATCCGGGACATGGACGGCCACTTCCAAATCCACAAGGCACTCATCGGCCGCGTCTCCTCCATCGTCAATGAAATTGACGGGGCCCTGGCTGTTCTGGCGGCAGCGCGGGACCGGGTCCGGGTGCTGCCCACCATCAGCCCCGACTACGCCACCCTGGTGATCGCAGGCTACCCCAACGTGGGCAAGTCCAGCCTGCTGGCCAAGTGGACCAACGCCAGGCCGGAGATCGCCGGTTATGCGTTCACCACCAAGAGCGCCGACGTGGGCCACTTCGAGGTTGAATACCGCGAGGGGGAACCCACCCAGTACCAGATCGTGGACACGCCTGGCCTGCTGGATCGGCCCGACGACGAACGCAACGACGTGGAGCGTCACGCGGTGGCGGCCCTGCGCCATGCCGCCGACGCGGTCCTGTTCCTGATGGACCCCACCGAAACGTCCGGCTTTGGGCAGGCCCAGCAGGAGAAACTGTTGGAACAGGTCCGGCGAGACATGGGGGGCATCCCGGTGATCGTTGCAGAAACCAAGGCCGACATCTGGAAGTCAGACTCGGACAACATCAAGATCAGCACCCTCACCGGCGAGGGCCTCGACGAACTTCGCGCCGCAGTCCTGAAACTGCTGCCTGGAGAAGATGAGGTGGAGTTGGAAGAGGATCCGTTGGACAAATGGCGCCGCCAGCGTCAGGACGCGGCGGGCCCAGACCCGTGGAAATACTAGGGCGAGCCAACGCCCCGAACCGTCTCCTCGGCCTCCTCGGCCAGGTTCGTTGCGTACTGCGCACCCCAGTCCGCGTAGTCCTCAGCTAGATCTTGAGCCTCCTCGACCAGGTTCGTTGCGTACTGCGCACCCCAGTCCGCGTAGTCCTCAGCTAGATCCGGGGCCCATTCGGCCAGGCCCAGGGTGCGAGACACGACCTCACCGGTGTCGGCCCCGATCAGTTGGTCGAGGGTGGCGCCCAGCTCAAGGCGTTCGAAGACGATGTACGACCAACTCTGGGTGTCGACGACGAAGAGGTCGAAGTCGGCGGAGCTGAGGCCGGCACCGGAGCCCATCAACTCGAAGTTCGGGTAGCCCAGGACGAAGGCTCCGTAGGGGAAGGCAGCGCTGGTGTAGGTGCCCTGTTCCTGGTAGTCGCCGCGTCCCCGAGCACTCAGGCTCCACATGCCGTTGCCCTGCTCGGAAATGTAGCCGGCGCGGGTCCGGGCCCACCCCTCCGCTGCGAAGTAGTCGGAGGCGAGGGTCAGGTCCCTGGCAGGGCCCGCGGGGTGGAGCTCCGTGGGCAGGTTCTCGCGCAGCTGTACGTCCTTGGTGGATGACTTGGCACCGATGATGCCGGGGGCGCTTGCTCCCCAGACGAAGGGCGCCGAAACGACTCCCCAGTTC
The DNA here is from genome assembly GCA_041600695.1 of Thermoplasmatota archaeon. Classification (GTDB taxonomy): domain Archaea; phylum Thermoplasmatota; class E2; order JACPAO01; family JAHFTW01; genus JBFJVP01. Next base: position 7,009 of record JBFIJP010000132.1, read on the forward strand.
GCCTCTTCGTAGGCGGCATGGTGGAACCCTTGCCCGGTGCCGGTGAGCACCGGCGTCGCGGGTGGGCCCCCCGCGGTGAGGTCGGCATGGAGCTGATCGGCGGTTGCGTTGGCATCCTCGTACCAGAGGGGAGCATGGTCGAGGACGCGGAAGAAGACCTCGGTGGGACCGTTGCCGCGTGCGGCCAGAACGAAGCCGAGGGTGTCTCCTTCGGTGTGGATGGTGTCGCCGAACCAGTCCGTTCCGGTCAAGCGCAGGAAGGCGGCGTCCCCGGAAGGGGCCCGGATGTCATCGAAGGCGAGGGCTGGCGTGAGCAATGTCCGAACCGAGCGTTGGGTGACGATATGCTCCGCCACCGGCGTGGCCGTGTTTCCATGGATTGCATAAACGAGGACGGCCCACTCGGTGTCGTCATCCTTCAGGGCTGCAATTTCCAGAGTCATCCAGGTTTCATTCGGGTAGTCGGGATCGGCGTGGAAGGAGCCGGCAGGAATGGTCCATTGGAAGCCGGCAAGGGCTCCATCGGGGGTGGCTGTGAGGGCGACGCTGTACCAGTCGTCGGCCGAGGCGCCCGAAGCGCCGGGGGCAGCACCCAACGGGAGGGCAATCAGAAGCAAGCTCATCAGAATGGCTCTTTGCAGGCGATCCATCGAACCGGTACTTGGAGGGCGGCCCCTTGAAGCTTTGCGGGGCGATGATCGAATCCTGGAACCACTCGGTTTTCGTATGGCACCGCTACTGGCGGCAGGCGTCGGCGTAGCTCAGGCTGGCCGCCACGCTGCGTGCCGCCTCGTCACCCTGCGGACTGGGGCCGTGACCGGAGTGCAGCACCCGGACCGGCAGCCGGCTGAGGCGGAGGATGGATTCGTACAGGAGGCCCACATCGCCGTCCGGGAAATCGAAGCGGCCGATGCCGCCGCCAGCAAACAGGGTATCTCCTGCAAACAGGGTTCCCCCGGCGGGGTCCCAGTAGCAGGCGCTGCCTGGGGAGTGTCCGGGGGTTTCGAGCACTTCGTGGGCTACGCCGCCCAGTTCGATGTGGTCGCCGTCGCCGACGACGCGGTCGACCGAGAGGCGCGGGATGTCGAATCCGAACTGGGCGGAGGTGGGGTCGTGTCCGGCCTCAAGCTTGGCGGCCACGCCGCGGGGGGCAACCAGTTGGGCGCCCAGCTCACGCCATTTGGGCAAGCCGTTGACGTGATCCAGGTGCTCGTGGGTGACCACGACGGAGCGTACCCTGGAGGGATCGATGACCTTGCGGACGTTGGCCAGCACGGCTTGCCAGTCGAGCCCGTGGCCCGCATCCACTAAGTCGAATGCGTTGCTCGTGGGGTCCTTGACGAGAAATTGATTACAGTCCCAGCCCCGTCCGCCGACGTTGAGGACAACAGGCGGGTTCGCAGGCGCTTGGTTCACGGGCGGGGCAGTCCGCCGCCGCGCTTGGGCCTACCGGCCCAGCGGCTGGTCCGAGGCGGCGATGAGGGCGATGCCGTGGCGGCCCAGGACTTCCAGGTTGCCGAAGAGGCCGGCGATGGGCGTCGAGATTTGGTAGGCGGTGAATCCGCGTTGTGCCTTCGACTGGTCCGTGGCATCACCCCACCGTTCCAGGATGGTCATGAAGAGTCGTTCCTGGTGTTCGGCCTGCGCTTTGGCCACGGCTCGCATCTGCTCCTGGGCCGCCACAAGGTCCGCCTCCAGGAGGGCCTCCAAAATCCCGCCCACTAGGGTTTGGCAACTGACCAGGGCCCGTTGGTTGGCGCGAACAAAGGCCCGCACCAGGGGCGTCGGTGGTTCGAACTGGCCGAGCTTTTCAAGGAGGTGGTCGCGGGGATAATCCAGGTCTCCCAGTTCCAGTCCGTAGTCCATCAGGATGACCCTGGCGATGTGGGCGGCGTCGTCGGAGACGCGCTGGAGGTTCGAAGCCAGAAGATCCAGGAACTGGAAGTCGGTGACGCTCTGGAGGGGGAGTTCGATGTTGGCCACCAAGCGCACGGCCTGGTAGAAGAGTCGGTTCACGTCCTCCTCGTGGGTCGCTCGCAGGAGCTTGAGGGCGTGCAGGGTCCGTTCGGGATCGGTTCCGTAGGCTTCAACGGCCTCGGCTGCCAGTCCCAGGACTTCGCGAACCTTGGCGCCCAGGACGTTGAGGAGATCCTGGCCTGTGGATGCGGGCGGCGGCAGGTTGGGTTGGAGGTCGTATCCGATGGCCTTGGCGGTGCAGGTGGCAAGGAGGCGCTCGTCCAGGTGCCGCAGGAGGTCCCTGGCGTCGGTGATGATGGCGGTGCCGAAGGAAGCCTCGCCAACGGGGTGGAGACGTACCTGGACGTGCCCCTGGAGGTAGGCTGACAGGAGGGTGGCGAGGATCAGGTCGCGGTTGTCGGGCATGGCGCGGGTGAGGCTGCGGTCCCGGAGAACCGGTACCACCAGCAGCGAGTCGGCGATCTGGTGCAGGTCGACTTCGCGGTCTTCCTGCTGCTGCGGCAGCCAACTGTCGATCCACTTCTTGGGGAGATAGATGCTGAAGGCGCCGCTGCCAACGCGGGTGACTTTCTTCCTCTTGATCGCCGCATTCATGCAGAACCACTAGTTCCTACGTAACTTCGCTCGAAATACCTTTGCAGTCGGTCGCTTCTGCCACCGGGTGAAGGCCCCCTCGGCCGACCCGTCCAGGCAGCCCCGCTTCCTCGCAGACGCCATGCTGGGCCGGCTGGGGTTCTGGCTCCGCATTCTGGGCTACGACGCCGTGAGTGACCCGGGCGATGCCTCCGACCGGGTGCTGGCCGAGCGCGCCCACGCCAGCGGGCGCATTCTCCTGACGCGGGACCGCGGCATGCCCCAGCAGCCCGCCAGTGTGCTACGTGTAGAATCATCCGATCCCCTCGAGCAATTGGCCGAAGTGGTTCAGGCCCTGGCGCTGGACTGGACCAGCCACCGCTTCACCCGTTGCCCCGACTGCAACGTGGCGCTGCTTGATGCCGGCACAGCCGAAGTTCCGCCCGGGCACCCGGACGCGGCGCCGGCCCGGACGCAGGCTTGCCCGGCCTGCAAACGCGTCTACTGGGATGGCACCCACACCAGGGAAATGCGCCGACGCCTCCAAGCGGCCCTCGGGGGCTCGCAGTGAGCGCGCCGGACGCCAAATTCGAGGCAGCGCTTGCCACTCTGGCGGCAGACCGGGAGTCGGGCGCCGACGAGATCGCCCGCCGGGCACGCCACCTGCTGGCCGAACAGGCGGCCCAC
>JBFIJP010000133.1:0-10185 GCA_041600695.1 Thermoplasmatota archaeon
GGCCGCTGCTCAGAGTTCGTCTTCTTCCGCCTCGGCAGCCTCTGCCGCGGCCACCAGTTCCTGGGCGCGGTACAGGCGGCTGACCAGCTTGGGATGGGGGTCCCGGCCGGCGTTGGCAATGTACCGCTCCAAGACTTCCACCTCGGCATGAGGTTGCTTGTACCGGCGCAGGATGATCGCAATGCGCTCGTAGGGCTCGAAACTCACCCCGTGGGCGGTCGCAGCGTGGTAGCGTTCCCACGCCATGGCCGATTCCTGGTGGGCCCGCAGGGCGCCCTCGTCGTCGCCCTCCTCCTCCAGCCGGCGGCCCTCGTTGTAGGCCTCCTGGGCTTCGGTCTTTCCCCCCTCGCGTTCCTGCATCTTCTTCAGCGCCCGCTCGGCGGGGCTATCGCCCGACTTCGGCTTGGGTGTCCGCTTGAAAACCATCAGCTTGCCTCGGGATTCCGCGGGTTCGCCGCGGGTGCGTCGGGTGCCCCGCGGTGGGTCGTTTGCTCAGCCATGGGCGCGCAGTCCCCGTCCTGCACGAAGGGCTTCCGGTTGCCTGGTTGTCATGCTGCGGGGCGTCGGCTGCCCGCGGGCAAGCATGCACAGGGCTCACAGGCGGCCTTAGGGGCCGTCGGGGCGCTTCTCCCAGAACAGGAACGTGGTGCGGCCGACTCCCACCAGATCACCGTGGCGCAGCACCGCCTCGCCGCCCCGTGGGAGCAGGGTCCCGTTGTGTTGGGTTCCGTTGCGGCTGGCCAGATCGGTCAGCACGAAGTGGCCGTTCTGGGCGTTGACCTCCGCGTGTCGGATGGAAACGAACGGGTCGTAATCAATCCGGATGTCGCAGCGCGGCTCTCGCCCCAGTCGCCAGGTCGCCTTGTGATGATGGGTTAGAGGGTACCGCGTGCCGGTATTGAGTCCGTGCACCGCCCAGAGCGTTGGCCCGACGGGTGGGCCGGTCTCGGGGTTGCCATCTCCGGGCACGGCGCCATCGCCTTCCCCGACCCGCGTGTGGGCCACCAGGTTTTCTTCGCCAGCCGGCCGCAGGGCGCCGAGTTTCTCGAATTCCTGCCAGATGAGGAAAAGAGCGCGGGGATTGACGGCGTATTCGACGACGGCACCCGATCCGCGCACGGCGGGGCGGCGCTGGATGACATCGATGGAAAGCAGCATTTCGACGTGCTTGCGTGCAGCCTGGCGGGTCAGGCCCAGGTGGGACGCAATTTCCTCCAGGTAGTGGGGCCGGGTGAGGAATGCCAGCAGGTCCAGTCGCTTGGCATTGGCCAGGGGCCACAGCAGCCGGGCCAATCGATCCATGTCGGATTCGGCCGCCTCAGCTTCGTCGTCGGTGGATTCGATGGCTTCCGGTGTCATGGCGCGGCAATGGATGACGCACTTTGACTTGAACACTCCGCGCTGCGTGGAAACAGTTGGGCTGCGCGAGGCAACCGGAACGTTACCGTGCGCAACTAGAGTTGGCCCAAGGCGCTTTACCCCCTGGCCCGCATGCTGTGTCGGCCAACGCTGGCTACGGCGGTCTGGCCGACCCGGACCCGTCCGGCCGGCAGCCCCTGGAGAGGCAAATCATGGATCTTTCTTCACGCCGTCAGGCAAGACCCGCCCCCTGGCTCCCATCGGCCACCATCTGGATTGTCTTGGCCGTGGTGCCGCTCGTCTCGCCGGTGGCCGGCGTCGGCTTGACCACGGGACTGCATGGCGATGCCGGCGCCCAAGCCCTGCCCCTGTCGGCCGCCCTCCCCATGCCCGGGATTCTGGGGGGCACCCCCGAACAGGTGGCCTCACAGCTTGCCGCGGGCGGCCTGGCCGGCGTGCCGATGGCCGATGTGTTCGCGCGCTCCTGGAACGCCGCCCGAGCGGTCGCCGACGCCGGCTGGGCCCGGGGCGGTCCCGACGCCACGCTCCATGCTGCCGTGCAGGCAACCGGGGGAGCCGCCGCCCCCTGCGCGCCCTGGGCCCAGCAATGCCGGGAGCCGCTGGCCTCCTGGCAAGCGCTGCCCCAGGGTTCGGCTGAGCCCGCAGGCATGACGCTGAAGCAGGCCGTGGCCGCTCTTGGCCCCGGGAGCGCGGCGGTGCGCGGGGAGCGGGGCGGGGACTACCCTGAATCCCTGGAGCGTCTTGCCGAGGTCCCGGAGCCCGTGGCATCAGCGCTGGCTTCCATTCTCGTCGCCATGGGGCGAGCCCAGGCCGCCGCGTGCCCTGCTTCCATCGAGCCGGAACCGTGCGCGGCGGCGCCGGTGGACCTGCTGGCGGCGGCGCGGGACCAATTGGCCGTGAGCGTCCTACGGGCGGCGCCGTTTCTGGGACCACTCGATCTTGACCCCATCGAAGTGCCGGGGCTGTTTTCCTTCCATTTCCGCGATGAGCCAACCCTCCACAGCCAGGACGTGATCCTGTCCGTGGATTTCGGGGGCGACGACACGTACAGCAACAACGCTGGCGGCGCTGGCGGCGCTGGCAACGCGGCGGGACCAGGCACCCCCTGGACCGTCGCCTTGGCCCTTGACCTGTCCGGCAACGACTCCTACACAGGCAACTCCGACCGGGGCGGCGTCAACGGCGGGGCGGCCGGAGCGGGAGCCATTGGACTGTTGGTGGACTGGGCCGGAGATGACACCTACGTCGGCCACGTCGGCGGCAGGGGTGCCGCCAATGGAGGCGGCACCGACTACGCCGCCGGTGGCCTGCTAGATTTGCAGGGCAACGACACCTACGATGGCCAGAGCGGGGACACTGGCGCCTTCAACGGCGGAGGATACCTGGGCTCCGGGATGCTTTTCGACGCTGCCGGCCGCGACCACTACGGCGCGACCACCGTGCACCACGGCGCGGCCAATGGAGGCGGCGCGGCAGGAACCGGGGTGCTGGTGGATCTGGGCGGCGACGACACGTACGAAGCGGTCCTGGGGCGATCCGGCGCCATCAATGGCGGTGCGTGGGACGGGCAGGGTTTCCTCTTCGACGCTGGCGGCAGCGACCACTACGGCGCCACGGCCTACGGCGGCGGACTCAACGGCGCATCCGCCTTGGGGTGGGCGATCCTTGTGGACCTCCGCGGCAACGACACGTACGCGGGCACGGCCACCGACTCGGCGGGCGTCAACGGGGGCACCGTCGGGGGCCATGCGATCCTGCTGGACTTGGGCGGCAACGACGTTTACTCGGGGTCCGTGGACAACGGCGGCATCAACGGGGCCACCCTGACCGGCCATGCCCTCCTGCTGGACGCCGGGGGCGATGATCGCTACAATGGCACGGTGCAGAACACGGGTGGCATCAACGGCGCCGGCAAGTTCGGCGAGGGCACCCTTGTCGACCTCTCGGGCAACGACACCTATGGAGGCCGCATCGTACGTTACGGCGGCGTCAACGGTGCCAGCCAGGCGGGCACGGGAGTGCTGCTGGACCTTGCAGGCAACGACACCTACTGGGGCGAGGTTGGTATTGCCGGCGGCATCAACGGCGCGACGACGGAGGGGGTCGGCGTGCTCGTTGACGGGGGCGGTACCAACGAGTTCATCTCCATGCCAGGGCCGCAGGGAGCCTCCAGTGGTGCCGCCGCCGGGATTCTTGTCGAACCCATCCTGCTCATCGGATCGGGCATCGACGAGATCGACGGGCTGGATGAGCCGGTGGACCTTCTCCTGGCCGCCGGAGCCTTCGCGGCGGGCCGCCTGGGCCTGGTGCCGGTCATCGGACCCACCGTGGGCAATCCAACTGACGTGTGGACCACGGTCTCCCTGCTTGGCTCGGGTGTCGGCTACACCGGCGGCTTGGGCGTCCTGATCGCCGGGCCCGGTGACGACCATCACCGCGGACGTGGCGTCACCCAAGGCGCCGGTGATGTCTACGGGATGGGCATCCTCGTGGACACGGGGGGCAACAACACCTACCGAGCCGACGCGGCGCGGGCGGCGCAGGGGGCCGGCAGCCATTTCGGAACAGGTTTTCTTGCCGATCTAGGCCGTGACGCGCAGTTCTGGCTCGACGGGGATGGCCAAGGCGCAGGAGTCCAGGGACTGGGCGTGCTATGGCGGCCGAATCTCGGCGGCCAGACTGCGCCGGAGACCACCCTGACAGGCGCCCCGGGCTCCCGCCCCGGTCTGACCATCGGCGCGGGCATGGGTCTGCGGATTCTGGACGGGCCAACACGGCTCTTGGGCGTCGAACCATCTCTTGACTGCCCAGGCAACGAACTGGCTGGTTCTCCCCTGCTGGTCCCGGGCGGTTCCATCAAACTATGCCAGGTGCATGAAAGCAGCCGCGTGCCGATCCTGAACCCGAGCACCGGCGAGCCGGTCGGTAACGTCTCCAAGCCAGCCGTTGACTGTTCTGGACCCGGCCCCTTGGTTTCCCTGTGCAGCCTTGCGCTCAACATCCTGCTGGGACCCAACGGCACCGAGTGGATGGCTGCGGGCGAGGTGTCGGCCACCACTTCCGGGGGTCTGTCCATCAGGTTCGCCCGGACCCCTTCCGGCATGGGCAACCTGCACGCCATCTACGAAGTTCACTCGGCAGACAACATGGGCTGCCGCTTCGGCTGCGACAGGTCAGAGGAGGACCCCATCACCGCGATTCCCGATGGCCTTCTCGCGGTGCCGCCGTCATGACCTACACAGCCAACCCCAGCGCGATGGTGGCCATTGCCTCCGGGGCAGCGATCTTCGCACTGGGTGCCGCCGTCCTGGTGGTGGGGCTGCGGGCCCACCTGCCGCGAGCCAGCCGCGCCCCCGCCGTCGCGTTTGGCGCTTTCCTGATCACCTGGGGCGCGCAGATCGGCGTCGCCAACACCGCCAACCTGGCAGCCGATCCAGCCACCGTCGTGCCCTGGGCCCACGCCAATGCGGTGCTCAGCATCCTGCTGGCCGAGGCCCTGGCGATCCTGCTCCTCCTCTACCCGACTCCCCGACCGGCGGCACGGCAGGCCAGCGCGTGGATTCTCGTAACGCTCCCGGCCGCCGTGTTTCTTCTCGTTTACGCACAGCAGCCCGAACTCATGGTGAAGGGAGCCAGTTGGTCGCACGGATACCCCCGGCTCGATCCGGGCCCCCTGGACGGCCCGGTGAGCATCCTGGCGGTCCTGGGCCTGTTCGTGGTCTTCCTGGCCGTCATGGGCCGGGCTCTTTTCACGACGCGCGACGACGCCACGCGCCGGCAGGCGGCGCTCCTGACGGCGGCCCTGATGTGCTATGTGTCCTACAAGGCGGCCGAACTGGCAACCTTGATCCTGCCAGCATGGCGTGCCGTCATGGCTGCCATCAGTCCGGCGGACGCCGCCAGCGTCGTTCTTGCCGTAGCCGGAGCCGCCATGGTCCTCGCCGTCGTGCTTTGGCACGCGGCCCGGATTCCCCAAACGCCGTGGCGCGGCCTTCTCCTGCTGGCCGGCACCCTCCCGGCTGCCGCTGCCGTGGGCGAGTATGCACTCGTGGCGGCCGGCTTCAACTCGGTCAAGACGAGCGGCATCTGGCGGCTCGGCTCGGCGGCACTCATGACCTACGCCGTGGTGCGCTTCCGCCTGTTCGATGTCGAATTGCGCTTGTGGCGGCTGGTGCCCCCGGTGGGTTATCTGGCCCTGACAGGCTCGGCCCTCGCGCTACTCTGGGCCAGGAAAGGTCACGTCCTGAGCGAGGTCCCCGCCTTGGGGGCCGTTGCCAGCGCCAGCGTCGTCGCCGCCATGGTGCCCATGGTTCGCGCCAGCAGGCAGCGGGTGATCCGATTGCTGGACCACCCGGATCGGCGCGAGGCTGTGGACCTGCGACGCCTGGAGGTGTACGGTGCCGCCCTGGCGGCCATCGGGCCGGACGCGGAGACCGATCCATGGCTGCGGCAACTACGCCGACAATTGGGCGTGACCCCTGCCGAGCACGGCCTGGTTGCAGCTCTGGCTTCATCTCCTCGGCTGCTCAACCAGGGGCGTCAGCAGTCGCTCCAGCCAGGCGAGGTTGTGGGGGGCCGATACCGGTGCGAGGGCCGCATCAACGAGGGCGGCCACTGCATCGTCCACAAGGCGGTAGACCTGCGCAGCGGCAATGCGGTGGTTCTCAAGGAGTTGCGGCCGGAACAGCGCCACGACGCAGGGATGCGCATCCGCCTGGCCCGGGAGGTGGCGGCACTGGAGGGCTTCGACGACCCCAACGTGGTGCGTCTGCTGGATGTCGTCAACGAAGGCGGCTGCCCGCTGCTGGTGCTGGAGTTCCTGACGGGCGGGTCCCTGGCCAAGTTGATGGCAGGCGGTCCATTGCCCCCGGCCACGGCGGCCGGCATCGCCAGCGACATCCTGGCCGGGCTGCAACGCTTGCATGCGCGCGGCATCGTTCACCGTGACATCAAGCCCGCCAACATCCTTCTCAATGCCTCCGGGCGAGCCAAAGTTGCCGATCTGGGCATCGCCCGCCTGGCCAACGAGGACTCGGCCGGCCTGACCCAGGTCGGTCAGCATCCCGGCACACCATCCTACATGAGTCCGGAGCAGGCCCGGGGCGCGCTACTGGACGGTCGCTCCGATCTGTACGCGGCTGGCGTGGTCCTGTACGAAATGGCCACCGGCCGGCAGGCGGAACCAGCCCGCCCTCAAGGCGCGAGGCCGGGTCGGGGAAAGACGCCATTCGATCTTGCCGGCCTGCCTGCACCTCTCTCGGGGATCCTGCGCCGGGCCTTGGCCACGGAGCCCGAGGGGCGCTACCCCAATGCGGAGAGTTTCCACGCCGCGCTGGCGCCGCTGTTGAAGGATGGCGACCCCATGCTCGCCGCCGTGCCGGATGGCGTCGAACCCAAGCTTCCCCCAACCGAGGTCGTGCGACGGCGCCGCCGCGCCAACGCCCGCCATGGGGGCGGGGCTCCGGCCGGATAAAACGAACTCAGCAAGCGTGCAGGGGGTTGGGCTGGTCGGGCATGACTAGAATCCGGCACCGGGCTTCGCGCTCGCCGCAACTGACCACCCCTTCCCATGCGATGCTGCCATCATCGTATTGGCGAACAAGGGTGAACATTCCAGGCTCCCAGCGCTCGTCGCCCACCGGCGTGGCCGTACTGCACTGGGTCGAATCGATGATGGCAGCGATTCCGTCGACCAGGGCAGCGCAGGGTTCCGAAAGCGCGGGCGGCAGCGGGCCGAGGGGGCGTCCGCAGAAGGCGCCACCCACGACGGAGATGACTCCAATGCCGGCGCGGCAGCCCTCGGCAGGTTCGAGGTCGCATTCGATGCGCATGGAGGGACATGCCAGCCGCAGGAGTCCCGTGGAGGGGACCGGGCTGTCCGCCTCGGTGCCGGCGAGGTTGTAGCCGGTGCAGTCGCCGTCGATGATGGTGCCGCTCGCCAGGGTGGGCGGCGTGGCCAGCAGCAGTAACAGCGCCGCCGCAGAAGCGAGTGTCCATCGGCGGGCCCGGCTGGTCTGGTGGTTTCTCAACATGTTCACCCTGGCGGTGGGTCCATGCGATGGGGCGGGTATGAGGCTGGCGGCCCCGGGGGGTTGCGTTGGCAGGTTGCCGGCTGCGGGCGGGCTGCGCGTGCTAGGGTCCCCACAGCAGCGAGCGGGCAGTCTCGGAGGCGGCAAACAGGATGTCTTCGACGGGCCGACTTGGCATGGGCGTCTCGCCGAGCAGCACCGCCATGGCATGGCTGAGGGTGTGTTCGCTTACCTCGCCATACCCCATTTTGGGGTAGAATGCGGATTCACCGTCGGCAGGCTGCTCAATGCATTGGGCGCCGGGAGCACCATCGAAGGCGGATGCATGCGGGTTCGGGTCCGCGGTGGTCCGGATGACCTGGTGCAGCTCGGCGGCGGTGAGGCGGCCGTCGGCCAGCGGCCCCTGGTCGGGGGTGTTGCCTGCGAGTTGGACGAGGCCGTCACCATCGACGCTGGCGTCGCGGAAATGATGGCGCACGTCCTGCAGCAGCCGCGCCGCGTAGCCGGCGGCCAGCGCGCTGGAACTGGAGGTTCCACCGAACACCTCTTCGCCGTACCCATTGGCAGCCGCAGCAAGGGTGCCGTGGCCATCCATGACCACGTGCGGGTTGAGGTTGGAAACATCGCTGTAGCCGCAGTTGTCGTTGGCGCCGATCACGAGCACGCCCGGAATTCCGGCGTGGGGGCTGGTTTCGCTTGGCTCGGCGTGGAAGTTGCCGGCGGGCGCCACCACCAGCTTCCCCTGTGCGACGGCGTATTCAACCGCCTCCGGGTAGCCGCGCATGTAGTACGGCGTACGGTCCCCGACGGCCGTTTCGCTGCGGGCCAGGGGGACGAAGTTCTGGATGTTGGTGTGGATGATGTCGATCCACGCCTGGTCGGCCGCCCACCGCAGGGCCTCGGCATGGACGGTGTAGATGTCTGGCGCTTCGGGGCCCTGGCTGCTGGTGTCCAGGATGGCCAACAGCGCGTCCGGGGCCATGCTGTGGGTGGCTCCTGCGATTTGGCTGGCGGCGCGGGCGCCGTGGGCGTGGTAGGGGTTGGGATCGTTTCCCCGGGCGCCGTACAGGTCAAACACGGGCGCCGTGTCGGCACCGTGGGCCCAGAGGGCGATCAGGTTGGTGCCTGGGACCCAGGCGGGGAAGCTGGTCGTGCGCAGTTGGCCCAGTTGGGGCGCGGATGCCTCGAAGTCCTCGGCGTAGATGTCGCCGAGGTGGAGGTTCAAACGTGTGCTTGCAGGGTAGCCGGCGAGATAGGTTTCGGGGGGCTCGTTCAGGTCGCGGCGAAAGTCGGGATGGAAGGGGTTGACTCCCGTGTCGAGGGTTGCAACGACCACTGCGGTCGGGCCGGTGATGGCCGCCGTGCCTGCCGTGGTGCTAGCGCTGGACCCGTCGGGGGCTTGGCCGAGGCCACCGTCCCAGTCGACCGTGCCGGGCAGAACACCTGCCAGCAGGACGCCAACCGACAACCAAGTCCATGCGCTCCAGTGGATCCATCGGAACCATGCGAAGAGCAAGGCAGAGAACAAGCCGGCTTGGGCGTAAAGGGGTTGTGAAGCGCCTTTCCTACGACAGGGGTCCCGGATCGCTCGCCGGCGCTTCGGTCGGTGGCTCGGGCAGCCCAGCGGGTGGCGGGTCCGTTTTGCCGGCAGATGCTGGACGCTTGCCAGCCTCCGCTTCCCTCAACCTTGCCCCGGTCACCGTGAGCAGAAGACCGTGGAACAGGAAGAGCGCGAACCCTGCCCACACCAAGGACAGGCCCGGCAAGCTGAGCGCATGCAGGCGCACCTTGGTAACCTCCTGCCCTTCCACCAGCCGCGCCGACGACTGGTAGGCTGTCACCCAGTCCCGCTGGTCGTCGCAGGCCCCGTCGGGATCGACGCACACAGCGTCCAGATCGAAGTACAGGTCCCGGTGCCACAAGCGCAGCGTCGCCGGCAGCGGGTAGTGGCTGCCGGTCTGGGGTTCCCAGTAGAGCACCGGGCGGGCGCTGCCGGCCGTGGTGTTGTCCCGCGTCGCGTCGACCACCACCCAAGTCGTGGCCTGGTAGGGGGCGTCGGGCTCCGTCGCCCATTCCGTTGCTCCCGCCGCAACGGTGTAGCCGCCTAGGCTGAGTCCCTCACCGACGGCGGCCTCTTCGCGCAGTTCGTCCATGAAGTACGTTGAGGTGGCAAAACCCAGCAGCAGCAACGCCACCGACAAGTGCAGGCCGTGGTTGGCCACCTGCCGCAAGCGCTGCGTGCGCCGCGTGGGATTGGCTTCCATGGGCTGGCTGGAGCGGAGGCGCAGCCACAGTGCCGCCAGGGCCAGGGGTGCCGCCAGAACATAGCCGGCCAGAAGGGCCACCAGCAGATGCAATGGGATTGCCACCCGGGCCACCACGGGGTCGCCCGCGATCAGCCGGTGGACCAGGTAGAGCAGCCCGAGGGCCACGATGGCCAGGATCTGGATGGGCCATGCGGTATCGAAGGCGAGGCTCCCGGCGCCGAGCCGGCTGGGTGGGTTGAGCCAGAACGCCACATCCAGCAGGGCCGCCCCAAGCAGGAGCCGGGCCGCCAGGCGGGCGCGGCGGTCGCCCCGGGACAAGATCGCTGTGCGGTGGAGCCGGTCGAAACCCGCCCAGGTCGCGGCAGCCGCCAGGGCGGTCAGGAAAGCGCCTCCGCGGGGCTGGAAGACACCTGCGGCCCCCACGGCAACCACCAGTGCCAGCCCGGCAAAGACAAGACTCCGTTGGCGGCCGTGCGCCGCGTTGGTGAGGTAGACGATGATGCCCAGCA
>JBFIJP010000134.1:0-10169 GCA_041600695.1 Thermoplasmatota archaeon
CATTGGGCGCCCGAGTCGGAGATCGCTTGTGAAGGCTGCGGCCGGGGGGCGGCGGGGTCGGTTCGCGGGTGGTCCAACCAGACTTGGCCGGCATTTTCATCGCAATTCGCCTCATATTTTAAAAACCCGGGCGGCCGGTGGTGTTGGCTGGCGGTCAACAACGGAGGCACGCCAGGAGATGAACATGACAAAAAAGAATCTGGCGACGACCGCCACCGTCCTGCTGCTGTTTGCTGCGTCGGTGGCAAGCCTGCCCATTGAACAGCCGGCCGCACCCGTGGCGGATCCTTACGTCAACGTAGACGGCGACACCATGACCGGTGATCTGACCATGGGTAACAACAGCATCTTCTTCGCGGACCGTTCCCTGTCGGCGCCGGACGGGCGGCTCCTGTGGGGTTCGCAGCAACTCTGCGTTCAGGGGGACATCCTTTGTCGCGGTGAACAGGGCCCCAAGGGGGCGGATGGAGCTGCTGGGCCTCAGGGTCCCGCCGGGGCCCAGGGCGTGCAAGGACCCGTAGGGCCTGTGGGACCCCAGGGCGAAACCGGCCCAATGGGGCCGACGGGTGCCGATGGACCACAAGGCGAAGCGGGTCCCACGGGGCCCAGGGGACCGATGGGGCCCCAGGGCGAACGCGGTCTCACCGGAGCCGATGGGGCACAAGGACCGGCTGGACCGCAGGGCGAAATGGGTCCAGTTGGTCCGACGGGTCCGCAAGGTGAGGTCGGGGCTGTTGGCCCGGTGGGCCCGGCTGGACCGCAAGGTGAAACCGGGGCTACCGGGGCAACCGGCGCTGCCGGCCCGGTAGGTCCCCAGGGCGATGTGGGTCCGATGGGGCCAGTTGGTCCCCGGGGTGAAACCGGGGCCACCGGAGCGACGGGCGCGGCTGGCCCAGCAGGACCCCGGGGCGAAACCGGGGCTACCGGCGCCGTCGGTCCGGCAGGACCCCAGGGTGACGCTGGCCCCGTTGGGCCCGTTGGCCCTCGGGGCGAGACCGGAGCGACCGGAGCAACAGGCGCTCCCGGCCCGACGGGTCCCAAGGGTGACGCTGGCCCGACGGGGCCGGCTGGTCCTCGCGGCGAAACCGGCCCACAGGGCGAAGCTGGCGACACGCGATGGAGCGAAGACCCCAGCGGCATTTCGTACGGTGTTGGTGCGGCGGCCGGCACAGGACGCGTCGGCGTTGGCACGGCTAGTCCCTATGGCAAGCTCCATGTGCTGGGTGGCGGCGGCTCCAGTGTCCCGCTGTACGGCGTCGTCATGGATGGTGGCGATGTCAATGGCAACGGCCGCATCGAGATTCGATCCCCCGGATCCCCCTACCTGGATTTCGCCAACGACAACACGGAAGATTTTGACATGCGCATGATCCTTAGCGGCGACGACCACCTGGCCATTAAGGGCGGAGACCTTTCCGTGGATGGGCACATCAATGCCCACTCGACCGAGCACGTTGGCGACATCGCCGAACCCGTCGTCGGCGCCGGGCTTCGCCCCGGTGACGTCGTCGTAGCCGACGGCTTCAACGCCGACGGCAAGCTGCGCGTCCGCACGGCCACCGCGTCGCTGGACCGCACCGTCATCGGCGTGGTGTCTACCAACCCCTCGCTGACACTGGCAGGACTGGCCACGGACACGCCCCTGGCCGTGACTGGGATCGTTCCTGTCCGCGTCGCGGGGCCCGTCTTGTTGGGCGACCTGCTTTCGTCATCCGATGTGCCTGGCGCCGCCATGGCCTGCCAACCCGCCGTCTGCGGCGGGGCGGTGATCGGCAAGGCGCTGGAGTCGGACACCGACGGCGATGGGTTCGTCCGGATGATGATCAGCCTCGGCTAATGGGAACCGGGGCCGACCTGGCCGGCCCCCGCGCCGACTGCCATCAGAAGCAGACCACGCGTCATGCTTCTGGCGGCAGTCGGCGCCTAGGCCTCCGATCGAGTTGATCGCCACCGCAGTGGCATTTCAATAGCGCATGACAAACATTGATCCCACTCCAGAGCATGCGGTCCCGGTTGGTGCCGGATCATCCGCTCCAACCGGAGTGGACCATGACCCGACGCAACATCACAGCACCCGCCCTCGTCATCCTCCTGCTCGCCGCCGCCACGGCAGCCAGCCTCCCCGTCCAGCCGCCGCCTCAGGAGCCTGTCGAAGATCCGTACGTAAACACCACGGGCGACACCATGACAGGCGACCTCAACATGGGCGCCAACGCCGTCACCTTCCGCAACACGTCGCTTGGCGCCGACACGAGCGGTCAGCTCCTCTGGGGCGCCGACCAACTCTGCGTCCAGGGGGACCCCCTGTGCCGCGGCGAAACCGGCCCGCAGGGGCCCCAAGGCATCCAGGGAGTACAGGGCGAAGTGGGGCCGGTCGGGCCGACTGGACCGCACGGGCCGCACGGAGATGCGGGGGAGCAGGGGCCACAAGGCATCCAAGGCGAGGTTGGACCACACGGAGTCCACTGCTGGGATAGCAATGAAAATGGGCAGCCAGACTACCCTGACGAAGACACCAACGATGATGGAATTGCCAACGTCGATGATTGCCGGAGTCAACACGCAAGCGGCGCTTTCCGGCGCCTGATGGACGCAGCGTGGTTGGAAGAAAATGCGGATTTCAATGAAGAACACCAGTACGATGCCACAAGGCAAAGATTGACATTTGATGCCGGACAAGCTAGGTGGAATCGCCTCTTTGCAATACAACTATATGATGGTTGGTCTGCACGTGGCACAGCGTCGATTGAAATTCAGATCGGGCGAGATTTTCGGGACGGCGATGACCAAGACCCCTACTGGTTCGTGTGCGACGAGAGAGACTGTATTGGCGTACAGTCCTTGGATAACAACTGCGCCGCGCATTTTCGTTCCGTCGCTAAGGGGTCGGCGCTAACGTCGCAAACTATTGACCGGACCAAGAGTCCTGGTTTTGGGTGTGCCCAGATGTTGAATCTTCATTTCCAGGTCGAGGCTCGACGAGCAAGTGGATTGGCGTACGGCCATCTTGGCGGCGACGGCCACGATGTGTACCTTTCAGGTACGTTCACACGGTCCCTTGATCCAAGGCTCGGCCTGTGGCTTGAAGTCTATAGGGATGATCCAAGTGAAATATATCGAATTGACTTCATTAAGGTAGAAACAACAATGCAATAGGACTCGGCCAAGCCGCCAGCAAATCCAGGGTTCTGT
The DNA here is from genome assembly GCA_041600695.1 of Thermoplasmatota archaeon. Lineage (GTDB taxonomy): Archaea > Thermoplasmatota > E2 > JACPAO01 > JAHFTW01 > JBFJVP01. The sequence continues at coordinate 3,193 of JBFIJP010000134.1, forward strand.
GCGTGAGCGCATGCAAGGGCCGACTGCGTGTCGGGCTCGCGCGTACTAGCCGGCCGCGCCGAGGCTTGCCAGCCGGCGGCGTGCGGCGGGGCGGTGATCGGGAAGGCCTTGGTGTCGGACGCGGACGGTGACGGCCTCGTGCGGATGATCGTGGGGCTCGCCTAGGCTCCGGCAGTCCTTTCTTCCGCCTCTGCCACAAGCTCACATCGGATGGGCGGTTGTCCTGACAAGCTTCATGTCCGATCATGGCCCATCCATAGGTGTGAGCACCCTGACGGCCCTCGTGCGGCGCGATGGCGACGGCTACGTTGCTAGCTGCCCAGAGGTGGGGACCGTCAGCCAGGGGGACTCGATCGAGGAGGCTGTCGCCAATCTCGCGAGGCGATCCAGCTTTACCTTGAGGAGTTCCCACTCTCCGAGCTGAGTCGGCCGTTCATGACGACGTTCGAGGTGCCGGACGCTGCCGCCCCATAGCGGGCTCTCCGGACGGGACTGCTTCAAGATCCCTGCCGAAAATTCGGATTCCAAGTTGTTCGGCAGCGTGGAAGCCACATCGTGCTGCGCCGCGACGGCCCCGATTGGGCCGTCGGAACGGTCGTGCCCGACCACAAGGAGCTTCGCCAGGGTACCCTGAAGGGTATCCCGAAACTGGCTCGAGTGGATGAACGCGGCTTCAACCGGCTCAACTAGGCGAGAGGCAGCGCCCGAACCCGTTCACAAGTGCTTTTTCCCCGTGGTGCACAGTTCCATGCGGTGGCCAACCACACCGCCGATGCTCCGCCGGCCGAAAACGGCACGGTGCCCGACCCCAACGGGACCGCTCAGGACCCGAATGGTGCCTGGCTGCCCGATTGGCTGACGGGGAATTGGGTGCACAGCGTGGAGCAGATGGCCCTGAACTTCCTTTGGCTGGTCCTCTTCATCGTGGCAGGCTGGCTGGCGGGGCGCCTGGTGCGATGGGCCTATGAGCAGACGTACCACGGCGAGCCAACTAGTGGGCGGCTGCTTCTGGGCAAGTTCATGGTGGTTGGCACCACGGCCGTGGGAGGCAGCCTCGCGCTTTCTGTCGTTTATAATGTCAATCCGTTGAACTTGTTTGCGACGCTGGGCATCCTGTCACTGGCCCTGGGTTTCGGATTGCAGAACACGGTGGCCAATCTGGCCGCTGGCATCGGGCTGACGATGGACAAGCCGTTTGACGTGGGGGACCGCATCGAGGTCGGGCAAACGTGGGGGGACGTGGTTTCGATCGGTCTCCGATCGACTCGCATTCTGACCACCTCGGGGTCGCATGTGGTGATTCCCAACGCCATCCTGGACACGCAAGAGGTGTGGAACCACACCCACCATGGCAACACGCATATGCGCCTGGAGGTGCCGTTTGGCATCAGTTACGAATCCAGCGTCCCCCTGGCCGAGTCGCTGGCGCTGCGGGCCGCGCGAAGTCACCCGGCGGTGCTGGCGTACCCCGAGCCCGTAGTTCGGATGCGTGGTTTCGCGGATAATTCCGTTAATCTGGAGCTACGCTGCTGGATCGACCGTGCCACGCGAAAACCGGCCGTGGTGGATCGGATTCTGCGGGATATCAAGGACGCCTTCGATGAGGGCGGCGTTGTGTTCCCGTTCCCCCAGCGCACCGTCAGTTACCTGGCGGACATGGAGCACCCGGCTCCCACCCCCGACCACCTGAAAGGGGAGGCCGCCCGCAAGCCCGTGGTGGTGGTTTGTACCCGGGGCCGCCAGGCAGCCCAGGCCCTGTCGGATATCGTCGTCGATTTCGTGGCCAAGCTGGACGCGCGCATGCTTGTACTCCACGTTCGCTCCCCCCAGCACGCCTTCCATCCCGCCGACGGCGAGGCGGCCGTCAATTTGTATATGGGCAAGGCCCAGAAGATGGGCGTGCCCGCTAGCGGGACATTGGAAATCGGCGATTTTTCAAAGACTCTGAATCGCATCGCACGGGAGTCGGGCGCCAAACTGGTGGTTCTGGGAGCAACCCACACCTCAAGAATGAGCATGGGGTGGATGCGAAACGAAATCCAGCAAATCCGGGAATCGTGCGCCTCCCCGGTCGTTGTCTTGGGGGGCAACGCAGAGGAAACGCTGACTCTGGTCGACCACTGGCGCGGAGTCCTGTATCCGCCTGAGCCGGCGAAGGGCCCCGATGAAGCGGCGCCGAAGGAAAAGCCACCCCAAGAGCGCGACAGCGATGATCACCCCGCGGGCGACCCGCCGCCAGCATCGTGAGGTGCGGGGGCGCGCCTGATGCCGGGGGTCTCAGTGCTCGTCGGATCCCGGCAGTTCAGATGGCGCCAGGCGCCCCTGCACGTTGACAAAGAGACACGGGCCCAGGTCGGTGAATTTGAACTCGCCCTTGTGCACGGGGCCGGCGAGCAGGCTACAGCGGGTGACTCCCACGGGTGCCACGAAATGACCGCCGTCGCGTACCTGGCTGAGCAGTTGGTCGGGGATTTCGGGGATGGCACACGTGACGTAGATGGCGTCGAAGGGCGCCTCGTCGGGGCAGCCATCCGCGCCGTCGCCTACGATGACCCGTACGTCCATGCCCAGAAGTTTCAGGTTCTCCTTGGCGAGTTCCGCCAGTTCCGGCAGGTACTCGACGGAGACCACACGTCCCTTCTCGCCTACGATGGCCTTCACAACGGCCGCGTGATAACCCGCCCCCGTGCCGATCTCAAGGACCTTGTCGCCGGGTTTGATGTCCAGGGCGCAAGTCATCATGGCGACCATGTGGGGGGCACTGATTGTCTGGTTGAAGGCCAGGGGCAGCGGGCGGTCCTCGTAGGCCATGGCTCGTACCTCGGGGGGTACGAAGCGGTGGCGGGGAATGGCCAGTATGGCCTCTTCGACCAGGGGGTCTGTGAGGTAATTGGCCATTTCCAGTTCGGCGACGAGCGCTTGGCGCTCCGAACGCCTCTCTTCGGCGACATCCTGCATGCTGTTCAGAGATGCTGTTTCATGGGGGATGAAGGTTGTGACTGGCCCCCCATGGCCCGCCGGTGGACCGGGTTCGTCCGTCCTGGTCGGACACGAACCAGCGGGGGCCAGGTCCATCCTACGACGTGTCCGCCAGAATCTCTGCGACCTTGGTCTCCAGGATCTTGATGGGGACATCGGGAATCGACAGCAATTGGGTCGTGCCGGCGTGCCCTTTGCCGGAAAGTTTGCTGAAGACGAAGCCCGCGTCCTGGAGCTGCTTGAGGTATTTCCAGAACTGGGTGTGGCCCCGCGGCTGTTCGCCGTACTCCTCGCACAGCAAGTGGTAGGTGTTTTCGCACGCGCCGGTGGTGGTGTAGGCCCCACCGTCACGGCCGAGGCGCCGGCCGATGGCCAGTAGCACCAGGAGTGGGTGGCGCGGCTGGTTGCGCAGCTTGGTCTCCGTGACGACGCTGTAGGTCTCTGCCTTGGCGGCGCGAACGTGTTCGGGGTTGACCAAATCGGCGCGCTCGTCGTCGGCGAGCAGACCGCTCTTCCACAGCAGTTCGATGCCCAGGCGGGCATCGCCGGGGCCGCCGCCGGAGCCGCCGGGGGCTTCGCCAGCGATGTCGGCAATCAGGCTCGTGGATTCCGGGTCGACGGTGCCGGGCTGGAAGGCCAGTTGGACGCGCTGGTCCACGATGGATTCCATCTCGTCGCGTGCGTAGGGGTCCAGGCGCAGCACGTTGCCGCGCTTGAAGGTGGAGAGGGCTGCGTCGTCCAGGCTGTCGAGGACATTTTGCTGGCTGACCATCACGAGGCTGATGCCGTGCCAGGAAGCGCCCACCTCGTCGTTGAAGCGGGTGAGGTCGTAGACCAGGTTGCCCCCGTCGGCGCGAATCAGGGCGTCGACTTCGTCCAGGACGACGAGCAGGTGGCAGTCGCGGCGCTCCAGCAGTTGCCGCAGGTCGCGCGCCATTTCGCCCACGCTGAAACCCCGGTCGGGGTAGTGGGTGTCGAACTTGTTGAGGATGCCCAGCATGGCGAGGCCGGCGGTCTTGCGGCGGCGGCAGTTGACGTGCACGACCTCAAGGCGGCGACCCTGCTGGCTCAGCGCACCGCTGAGGCTGGTGCCGAAGCGCTTCGCCAGGGCGGTCTTGCCGCAGCCCACGGGGCCCCAGATGAGGACGTTTTCATGGGTCGCGCCGCGGCCGAGTCCACGGTAGGTCCGGATCAGGAAGCGCAGTGCGTCGTCCCGGTGGGGCAGTTCTTCGGGTACGTAGTCGAAGTCGAGCTTGGCCAGATCCTTGAAGACGGTCGGTCCGCCCAGCTCCTCTTCAACTAGGCTCATCACGGGCATGGACGAGGTGCGAGGTAGATGAGGGGTATGGAACACGCCAAGGGGTGAGCGAAACCACTCATGTCGAGGGAGAGGAGCAAGCTCCCCCAACTGAATCGGCCGCTGATCACAACTCTGTGATAACAATCCCGTTGTCAACAACATCGTTGCACAAAATGCTGCTTCCCGCATCCGCACGACGACCCCGACCATGCGCCCCCCACCCTTTTCCCGTCCGCCACGATTGGACCGCTTACCCACACGCCGGCGACGATTGGACCGCTTTCCCTGTCGCCCTATGAATGCCCCGCCGATCTTCTGGAATCATGGCTTCTACGCTGTTGCAACGCCTGCCCCGCGCCGCCCTCGTGGCGCTCGTCAGTTCGACCGTTCTCGGCGCCGCCCTCGGGACTGCGTTCGCCGCAGGCGAGCCGGATCTGCCCAAGACATTCGCCGTGCCGGTCGTGCACGAGGGGGACAAGATGGAGTACGAGGTGGTCTTGACTGGCCAGGTCACCAACCTCACGAGCGGCCAGACGACGCCTGAGGACGACCGGTTGGCCATGGTGTTTGAATGGTTGCCTGAACGCATGGCGCCCGACCAGGATGGGGTTTGGCGAACCGTCCACCCGGTCGCCCGGACGCTGCGATTATCCGCCAACGATCCGGCGCTCGCGTTCTCGTCCGAGTGGTTGTTTGACGCCGCAACCGGCGATTTGTCGGCGCGGAGGAACGCCGGCACGGGTCAAGTCTCCATCACGATGCAGGGCGTCTTCGGGTTGGGTGGCTCCCGCGAGACGACCGACTACACGACGATCCAGACATCCTACGATGCCGCTGGCGGCTGCGGCTTGCGCAATGATTTGCAGGGCGCCACCGTCGACCCGCGCCACCAGCCCCTGGAGTTGCGCGGCTGCAACGACGCTGAGGCTGGCGAAGCGAGCTTGTTTCGTGCCTTTGAAGCCACGACCATCGACGGCGTGGCGGCCCTCGGGTACAAGTCGGGCGACGCGAAGGTGTGGTTCGCCCGTGAGGTTCCGGTGCCCGTGCGCATCCACGTGACCCACGACATCACCGATTCTGGCCACCGCTACACTGGCCAGACAACCATCTTGCTGGTGGGCTTCGAGCGCGGTGCAGCCCCCTACGGCAAACCCTCGGCGCCGCATGGATTGCCCGTTCAGATGGCGTTGGAGTCGGCAGATCGGCTCGGTCCCCGCGAAGCCGGCTTTCCCGTGGCGTTCTCGCTGCGCGACGCTTGGGATCAGGCTCTTGGCGAACACGACCGTTTTGCCTCGTTCGTGGAACAGCACCCTGATGCGTACGTGGCCTTGGCCAACCCAGGTGTCGACGAGGTTGGCGATGTAAGATCCTGGAGCTTCGCCCTCACCAATGGAGAGGCCTTGATCTACATGGATGTCGAGGATCGCGAGCCCACGCTGCTCGAATCACTTGGCCTGGGGGGCGAGTCGTCCACCGCCCAAACCGAGGCTGTGTTCGGTTTCAGGTTCCCGCCCCCCGACGCCCTGCCCGCCGACCTGCCGACGGTGGCTTCGATTGGCTCGGCGTGGCGCCAGTTTGACCCGGCTGGTGGCGAACCCACCGCATGGAGTCTGGCGATCTTCTGCTGGCCCTTTGACCTGGATTGCGAGGAACCGGTGGTTCAGGTGCGTGCTGGTCAACTCGCGACGGCCGATGCGGAAAACTCTCCGCTGGAGCTGGTCATGGGTGGCAACACCACTGCGACGGCCGAGTACACCGGGCTTGTCGTCGACGCCACGGGTCGCGTGATCGCCTTTGAGGAGACCGAGGCGCACTCGCGTCGCCAGAGCACCGGCATCGTGCCCGCAGGCAGCCCCTCAGGCGACGCAGCCGTACCTGTTAGTCAGGCGCCGCTGGCTTCGGTGTCGCCGTGGTGGACGTGGCCCTCGCCCGAAGCCGCCGCGGGCGCCGGCATACTCGGCTTGCTGGTTGGCCTGGCGTACTGGATCTGGCCCTCCATCAAGTCCGCCCCGTTGTTCGGCCTCTTCAGCCGCTTGCGCAAGCACCAGATCCTGGAACACCCGACGCGGGCGAGCATTGTGGCGGCGGTGGACGCCCAGCCGGCGATCCACCAGAACGCCCTGCGGGAGAAACTGGGTGTGAGCAACAGCGTCATGGATCACCACCTTCGCATCCTCGTGGCCAACGACATCCTGATTCGGCGCAAGCAGGCGGGCCGCGCCTGCTACTTCCCCGCCTCCACGGGGCGCCAGGACCTCGACAGCCTGCCCTGGCTCAAGTCCCCCGGAGCCCGCAAGGTGCTGGCTGCCGTGGCGCAGCATCCGGGTCGCTCCGGCCGCGACTTGGCTGCCGCAACCGACCTCGATCCCGCCACCGTGAGCCATCACGTGAAGCGCCTGCGGGGGGCGGGATTGGTGGACACGCGCCGCGTGGGCCGAGCCATCGCGGTATATGCGACGACGAGCGGTTCGCGCGTGGCTGCTGCTGCGTAACCGGCCATCGGCGTGGACCGGGCGATGGGACTCATTTCTTCTCCTTGTGCCCCGCGTGCTGCCTGGCGGTGCTTGCCGCCGTCGCGGCTGCGCGGCGCGGCGTGTGATCAGGGCGCGGGAACGTAGGGCGACCCGGCCGAATTCGTCTGCCCGTGGGTGTTGTGTCCCCAGCACGTGACGTGTCCGGCCTGGACGACGGCGCACAC
>JBFIJP010000135.1:0-10153 GCA_041600695.1 Thermoplasmatota archaeon
ACCGACCCGGAAAAGGGACCCGTCTACGCGGAGGGGCTTAGCCCGGAGTTCCGGGCACTACCCAAATCCATTCGGGACGCCTTCAACAAATCCTGGGAAGAAAACCGCGAAGTGCGGAAGCGCTTGGCGAAGTTGTAGGTATGAATCGGGCTCCCCGCGCATCGGGTAGGCCGGACCTTCGGACTGCCTTCAACGAAGAGACGGCGCATCGTGCTTTCACGGTGGTGACCGGCAAGCCCTTGACGTAAACGGCAGGTTACGTAAACGTAGCATATCTTTAAGGTGTATCGCGTCCAAGAGAGACATGCCCATGGCATTGCCCCCGCCTCCCGAAATTCGGGGTCGTGGCCCAACCCTGGCCACCATTCACGAAGTCGAAACCATCCTGCGCGCCAGCCCAGAACCCCTCAGCCTCAACGAAATCAAGCGGCGGATGAAGGCGAAGACGACGCGCCACGAAACGGTGCGAATGTGCGTTGACGAACTCAAACGCCTGGGCCTCGCCGCCGAAGGCTCCAAAGGCGTTCTATGGACACTCAACACCAGCCGGGCGCTCTGGGACGACAGCCAACCGCTGTGACATGCCGGTCGAGGTACGCCTGCACGTCGATGCCAAGAAGGCATTCACAGCACTCGACGACGCACAACGGCGCAAGTTAATGCAGTGGAAAGAGCGCCTCGAACGCGACCCAACCGTAGGCGATCAGATCCGTCGCAACCGCATCCCACGCGAACTCGTCCGCAAATACGAACTCACGAACCTGTGGCGGCTGCCACTCCTCGACGGTTGGCGACTCCTCTACTCCATCGTTACCCATCCAGCCGAAGGCAAAGCCACCATCGTCCTTTGGATCGGCGATCACAAAGAATACGATCGGCTTCTCGGGTATTCGACATCGTAGGGGCGGCGCGGCGGGGACGTGCCATAAGAGCAACGGAGGCGGCGCTTCTCGTGTCGCCAGCGTGGGGCACCCCTGTGCATCGACCATCGCCGCAGAAATCGTGGCGGAATAGTCCGACCCGCGCCTACAAGCCGTCGCGGCCGGCCTAAAGCAAGGCGTCGGGGCCCGGTGGCGGCATGCGCGTGGTGATTGACGCCAACATCGCGGCCGCAGCGTTGATTCGGCCAGACGGGTGGACAGCACCCGTGGTTGAACAGAAACGAAGTAGCGCAGCCCATTGAAGGGCGAAACGCTCGCCATGCGGCATGCCGGTCCAAGCCACGAAAAGGGGCGCCATCATCGGACCGGCTTCGCAGCGCGTAGCGCCCAGAGCACGGGCGCAGGTGGAACTGCGGGACGGCACCTGGCCGTGTCAGCAATGTAGATATACCAAGCCATTCCAATCACAGATTGTGACTGACGTCTTGGCGACCGTGATGCGCGAGGTTCTAGCCGTGAAGGACCCGCGGCGCATCTTGTTGACACTATGCGATGCGGCCCACCCAATTCAATACAGCACCTTGCGCCGAGATTTGGACCTGCACGCCCAGGCATTCAAGCGGAGCCTTGACAAGCTGGAACACCACGGCATGATCGGCCGCCGCCTGCGCGGCGAACCGAACAACCTCGGCCACCGGCAAGTCTACCTGGAAGCCACGGCAATGGGGCATTTTTGGGCCCAGCGATGGAAGGAGTGGCAGGCAAACACAACCAAAGCCGCGAAGGCCCAACACATTCCGCTCGCGGAGCAATAGATGCCAGGCATCTTCATTCTGGGCCCCTCCCAGTGGATCGATCCCGAGAATGTAGCCAGTAGTCTGCCCGAGAGCCCCATGGACGCCCGGGAATCGCTGGTTCTTCTGGGCGAGCGGTTCGCGACGGACGTTTTTGTCATGGAGCAGCAGGAAGCAAAAGAAGGTGAAACGCATACAGGCCTATTTCGACGGCTGGTGCGCGACCGTGATGTACAGGCGTTCTTGATTCTCCTTCCCGCCGGGGCTCGCCTGCACGGATTGGAGAAGGAGTTCGGGGCGATTCTTGAATGGCTGGAACAAGGGTGGCTGAGTGGCGATCAGGTATACATCCTCGCAGAAAAGCTGCTCTTCCACGAAACCGACAAGGGAGCCATGGGGGCACTGAGCGAGCCAGGCAACCGGACCCGCTACCACGATGACTTCGCGGCCCATGATGTCCGCATCCGACTGTGGGGCGATCAACATTCCCTAACAGCGCACGCACTCAACGTCTTCGCCGAAGCCAAGGTTTCCAGCCACGGCCCTTGGCATGACCCCCTCCACACCCCCGCCTAGAGCGTCCCGCGGCCAACCGGATTCCACAAAACCAAGCCCAGAACCCCTCAGCGTCAACGAAATCAAGCGGCGGATGAAGGCGAAGAGCACGCGGGTCGTTTGGACGCTCAACACGAGTCGGGCGCTCCGGGACGACAGCCGACCACTGTAACATGGCCGTCGAGGGGCGCCTGCCGGTAGATGCTCGACGATGCACCGTGACGGTTGCCAGTGCCCTGGAAAGCGCGCCTCCGGGCCGACTTCTGGACCTAGTTGCCGCTGGTCCACTCCCCGTTCCGCCGAAAGCCACGAGATTGATTCCATATGCATTCTGTGTGAGCGCGCGATCCAATTTGTTGAGCGTCGTTGCGCAGGTACACTGAGTTACTTTTAAGCAATGGCAAAGTTTGCACCAGCCGATTCAACCATGGTAACCAAGGCTGACTTGATACAGGCGATCGCCTTGACACAGGACGACGTGGCGCAAAACAGGGCTTCGGTCAAGGATGGCCTCGTCCGCGCAACCCTCAGCCAGTTCAAGTTGGGCCAGTCGTTTACTGCGAAAAGTGTTCAGGCCTCGATCCAGCAGGGGGTCGGAATACTGCTGCCTATCGAGGCGATTACTGTTTTGCTAGAGGGCCTCAAGAATAGCGATTACTTATCGACGACCAACAAGGGGAACTATGCGATCCACAAGCGCATTCCCTTCCATGGCGTCGAGGCGGCAACCGATAGTCTATGGAAAGACTTCATCGAATTTTCTTTGCGGGAAGATCCAGACTTTGATCCGTATTTGCATGGTCAGTCGCGAACAGTATTGGAATTTGCCGTCCTGGAATTGCTCTGTGGGGGCACTACCAGCGTCCATGAGGAAGGCGACTTTGACCTATTGTTCCGACTTTTTACAAACCAAAATGGAAAGCCGGGCCAGGAAGCCGACATCAAGTTGTTGCGGCACATATGCTCTCTGGCCATGGAATACCTTCGAGCCATGTCTGACCCTCTGCGCGTATGGCTAGACCAGCACTTTTCCGTAGCCCAATATATTGATTTAATAGAAAAGGAATCCGTTCTCGAGCAAATAGATTTTGACCATATTGAGTTCGTCGTCCTCGATACTACGGTACTGGTGGCGGCACTTTGTTCTACGCATGAGAGCCATGCACTTGTTTCATGCCTCTTGACGGTATGCGAGGCGCGTGGCATTGGCACGGTTTTTTTCCCGGAAACCGTCGAGGAAATGCAGCGGCTGATAGATGGGTCCAAGCACGAGATGTCAGGCCTACAGCCGCGCCGCAACGCGTCCACGATCGAGAGTCAATTCGTGAAGGAATGCATCTATAACGACTTCGCTTGGCATACCTTTGTCGTTCGAGTCGAATCTTGGGCGGCCGAGCTCAAGGCACAATTCGGTGTGCGAAGGCATCCCGGAGATCCAGAGCCCGATCCGGCCATCAGGTCGATATATGGTTCATTCATACCAGTCATACATGAAGATCGCAAGCGGGAAAGACTCCGTCGGAACCCTGACTTACCAGTCAAGGACAAGGGGCCAGACCAAGTCAACCATGACGCCAACTGCTTGGGCCGCATTCAAGCCTTGCGGATAGGGGGGTCCCAGGAGCGCGGCCCCTGGTTTCTGACATTGGATCGGGTCCTGCTAGAAGCAGACCGTAGGCATGCGCCCCTGATGCCATTGGCCGTGCACTGTCGGGCTTTTTTAGAATACCTAACATTGTATGCCCCGACGGTTGTCACACCCACGACGGCAAGCAGTGCCCGCCAGGCAATCGTCCGGCACATTATTGGACATCCAAGACGCAAGCATCTAGAGGCAGATTACCTCAACTACACGGCGCAGCGGCTGCAGCTAGAAAAAACACAGATACCCACACTAAAGAAGATCATCCAAACTCATCCTCTCGGTCCAAAGCTCAGCAACGCAATCAAACGTAACCGCCGGGGAGAGGCTGATCAAGTGTTCCAGACGGTGGCGCTAGACGAGGCATTCATCGACAAGGTGTTGCGAAACGATGAACTCAAGAAAACTCTGGATCGGCTCGTTCGCGAAAACGAAGAATTGAAGAAGAAAAACGGCGACCCAGGCCCCCGCGCACTTTCAGTTCAATTATCGCAGAATACGAGCGTCGAAGTAAATCAAAATGTGGTGGCAGATTTCGACTCCGACTTCAACGATTTGCTAGCTCTTCTCAGGGCGGTCGGCGCACTGGACGAACCAAAGCTCGGCGCACCCCCAGAATCAACCGACCGCCCGGGGCGTATGGCGTGGCTGCGACGCGGCGCGGACCTCCTCAAGGACGGCACGATTATTGCAGATGGAGCACGGGCGACCCTCCCGGTTTTTGCGCGCCTGATTAAGCATCTAGAACCCATGCTATGACAACGGCGTCCTAACCCCAGTCCTCTCAGCAACCTCAAGCGCCTCAGCGTACCCAGCATCAACATGCCTCACAATCCCCATCCCTGGGTCAGTACGAAAAACCCTTCGAGCCTTTTCAGCAGCCAGGTCGGATCCATCCAAAACAACCACCATTCCCGCGTGCGTCGAATAGCCAATTCCCACGCCGCCGCCATTGTGCAAGTGCACAGAATCCGCCCCAGCGGCAATATTCACCATGGCGTTTAGCAGAGGCCAATCCGCAATTGCGTCGGATCCATCTTTCATGCCTTCGGTTTCGCGGTACGGGCTCGCCACAGACCCACAATCCAGGTGGTCCCGCGTGACTGCGATGGGTCCGATTTCTCCTTTGGCGACGAGGTCATTCATGGCGAGGGCGAATTTGTCCCGTTCGCCCATGCCGAGCCAGCAAACTCGTGCCGCGAGTCCTTCCCAGGGGAGATTCTGGTCGGCCAAATCGATCCACTTGCAAAGAGATTCGTTTTCGGGGAACATCTCCTTCACGAGTTGGCCGGTTCGTCGAATGTCCTCGGGTTGGTTCTTGAGGCTGAGCCAGCGGAAGGGGCCGCGGCCTTCGCAGAAGAGGGGGCGGATGTAGGCGACGACGAAGCCGGGGTAGCTGTACGCCTCGTCGCGGGGGAGGCCGCCGATGGTGGCTCCCTCGCGCAGGTTGTTTCCGTAATCGAAGGAGTGGGCGCCGGCCGTTTGGAATCCCACCATCGCCTCGACGTGCCGGGCCATGGATTCGTAGGCGGCGGTCTTGTAGGCGGCGGGGTCGTTGTTTCTGAGCTTGAGGGCATGGCCCAGGCTCATTTTGCCAGGAACGTACCCGTTGAGCGGGTCGTGGGCGCTGGTCTGGTCCGTGACGAGATGGGGGGCGAATCCGTCCGTCAGGAGTTGCGGGAAGGCGTCGGCGCAGTTGCCAATGTAGGCGACACTGAAGGCGCGGCCCTGGGCGGCGGCCTCCTCGATGATCTTGCGGGCCACGTCGAGGTCGGTCTCGATGCGGTCCACGAAGCCTGCCTCCAGGCGGCGGCGGGCGCGGGCCTCGTCCACCTCGACGGCCAGGCAGGCGCCGCCGTTCATCGTGACTGCCAGGGGCTGGGCGCCGCCCATGCCGCCGAGGCCGCCGGTGAGGACGATTTTGCCCTTCAGATCCGAGTCGTAGTGCTTCTTGGCGGCGGCGGCGAAGGTCTCGTACGTGCCCTGGATGATGCCTTGGGTGCCGATGTAGCACCAGGAGCCGGCGGTCATCTGGCCGTACATCGTCAGGCCTTCGGCCTCCAGTTTGTTGAATTCGTCCCAGTTGCTCCAGTGGGGCACCAGGTGGCTGTTGGCGATCAGGACCCGGGGCGCTTGGGGCCATGTGGGGAAGATGGCGACCGGCTTGCCCGACTGTACGAGCAGCGTTTCGTCGTCGCCGACCTCCTGTAGGGCCTTCTTGATTGCCGCCAGGGCCTGGGGGTTGCGCGCCGCTTTGCCGGTGCCGCCGTACACGATGAGCTTGTCGGGCTCCTCGGCGTTGTGGAGGTTGTTCTCCAGCATGCGGAGGATGGCTTCCTGGCGCCAGCCTACGCAGCGCAGGGGGGTGTCAGGGTCAGCCACGGGGGGGCGCTCGCTCTGGACGGCCTGGGTCATGGCGCGCGGCAGGCGGGGTCCGGCCAAAGGGGTTTGCAGCGGGGTCGGTCGGTGCGGGAGAAAAGCAGGAAGGAGGCAAAACACAGGATGGCTGGTGCCGAGGGATAATCAATGCCACTGGCCCCAGCGGAGGTTGTACATCTGGCAGTCGCAACCGTTCACCTTTCCATCCGGACCGGGCACGCCTTCGTAGGGTCGGGCGCCATCGCCTGCTGGTTGCTCCCCTTCCAGGCATTCGCCGCCGCCCCATTGGGCTGCGGGATCGTGGGCCCAGTCGTCGGGTTGGCCGTCGCAGTTCTCGTCCTTCCAGGTCCAGACGTCCAGGGAGACGCGCCAGGATTGGACATTGGGCACCATGACATACCAGTAGTTTCTGGATTCACCTTGGGCACAGGCGACCTCCATGGGCGTGCCGCCGAGGTACTGGATATCGGGTGGCCCGTCGGTGGGCAAGCCGTCGGTGCCTCCTGATGGGGTGGCGGTGAAGTCCCAGTCGGAAACGATCTGGTGACGGGGGCAGATCAGCGTCACGATCTGCGTGGCGGTCCGGCTGTCGGCGGCTGCGCCGAAGGCTGCGCCGATGGGGGTCGGTCCGGCGCCGGTGAATTCCCACTCGCAGCGGACCTTGCATTCTCGACCCTTGCATCCGCCGTCTTCGCTGCTGGCGGTTGGGGCGATGGCGAGTGCGCTGACGGCGAACATCGTCGTGGCCAGCAGGGCTAACGATCTGGTTGTCAAGTTATCTTCCTGCCCTTGAAGGGCACGCATGAATGAGTTGCTACCACAATAAGTTTTCCATTAGGTGGAAAAAAGCCGCGATCTTGCATGGCGCCATGGCCAGCCAAACCGGGTCCGTGGCCGGGCCCTGGCCTGCGCCACGCATCCTCCGCGTCCTCACCCGTCGAGGGCTACGTCCGGCGAGCTGCCGGGCACCCCTGGGCCAGCCGTCGGCAAGCGATCTGACGCGTGCCGCATCCGTGAGGTGACGATATCCCCGCCCCCCGATGCTCGGCAATGCGGCAGGGCCAATCCTACATGCTCAAATAGCGAGCAAAACCCCTTCCGGATACAGCCATCATGAAGGTCCTCATCCTCTGCGTCGATCGCGACGACGACCTCGGCGTCAAGGCCAGCGTTCAAACGCCGGTCGTCGGGCGCCGCCGCTGCCTGGAGGCAGCCGTCAGCCTCGCCCTCGCCGATCCGGAGGACTCCGACACCAACGCCCTGTTTGCAGCGGTGCGCTTGTACGACAAGGAACTGGAGGCGGCGCAGGCCGGCCACCAGGTGGAGGTGGCGGCGCTCGGGGGGCACCGGCTGTTGGGACTCACCAGTGACCGCAAGGTGGTCAAGGAGTTGGAGGAAATCCTCGAACTCACCCGCCCCGACGAGGTCATCCTCGTCTCCGACGGCGCCGAGGACGAGTCGATCATGCCGATTTTGACCAGCCGGGTCAAGGTCAGTCACGTGCACCGTAACATCGTCAAGCAGGCCCCCCGGCTGGAGGGCTTCGTCTACATGATGAGCCGCATGCTGGATGATGACAAGCTGGCAAAGCGGTTCATCCTCCCCCTGAGTCTGGTCTTCATTGTCTGGTCGCTGGCCTTCTTCACGCGCCTGGAAATCTACGCCCTGGCGGCGACGCTTGCCATCATGGGCACCTGGATGCTGGTGCACGCCATGCGGTGGGAGGATCGCGTCACGCGGTTTGGCACGGACATCGTTCAGGGCCTGCGCGGCGGAACGATCACGTTTGTTGCCAACGCCGTCATGCTGCTTCTGATCATCGTAGGCGGCGTGCAGGCTTATGTTGCCATGCCCTCGGACGGTGAGCGAACCCTGCGGGCCCTCATCTACATCGACGAGTTCTTGCCCTATTTCGTCAGCGCCCTCCTGGTTCGCCTGGCCGGGGTCCTCTTTGACGGCTTCATCCGCGAAGGCGGAGCCAGTGTTCGCACCTGGACTGCCGCCTTCACGCTCATCGCGTTCGGCTTCATTGGTAGCGTTGTCATCGAGATGCTGCTGTTTCTCTACAATGGGAGCCGCCTCCTGACGTTCGACCTCGTCTTGCGCCTCTTCGTTGGCCTATCGGTGGCCATGGGTGGCGTGGTGGTTGCCCGGTACGTGCGCAACTTCTTCCGTGAGGAGCCGGAGCGGCCGGAGCGGGTCCGCTAGCGGCACCTCCAAGGTGGGGCTTAGGCTGGCCGAGGCGTGGATTGGCAGGCGTGGCGCCCCACGTACGAGGCGATTCTGGCCGACTTCGGCTGGAACGCCCATGACGATCGGGTATCCGCGGCGGCCCTGCAATCGTTGCTCCGGGCACGCCCGGCCGGCTGGCCCCTCGTCGATGCCATCCTGCGGGACCAGCCTCATGCTGTGGTCGTGGGCGCTGGCCCGAGTCTGGAGAATCTGGATCGTTGGCCTGACCCGTGGTGGGGGCTGCCAATCGTTTGCGCCGATGGGGCTACCACGTGGCTTCGGCGGCTGGCAGTCGTGCCCAGCGTGGTGGTGACCGATTTGGATGGGCCCGAGGAGGATCTGGCGTGGGCCGCCCGCGGCGGTTCCGTCTTCGTGGTCCACGCTCACGGCCACAACCGCGCGGCACTGCCCCGGATCGTACCCCGGCTGGGCCGGCGCGTTGCGGGTAGTTGCCAGTGCAACCCCGATGGCCTAGCGCCGTTGCAGAACCGCGGCGGCTTCACGGATGGCGATCGCGCCGTGCTACTTTGCGAGGCGGCCGGCGTGGGCCAGGTGACACTTGTGGGATTCGATCTGGACGGTCCGCCGGGCCGCCTGGGGCACCGGTTTGACCCCGTGATCAAGGCGAGGAAACTGGGATGGGCTCGGTCGATCCTCGCTGCCGCCGAGGGGCGGGGTCTGGATGTCCGGGTGGCTGGAAGCGGGCGGGACGAAAAGAAGGGGGAAGGTGGCTGAGTTTGAAGGCTGCCTAGCTGGTGAGCTGGATGTTGGCGATGGCCTCGTTGGGGAGGTTGACGGCACCCAGTTGCGGAGTTGTTACGCCCAGGACGTTGCAGATGCTTCCGAGGAGGTCTGCGCAGCGGTCGCCGAGGAAGTCCAGGGCGTCGCCGATGAGGCCCAGCGCGAAGTTGATTGTCGCGATGACTTGGGCGTTGACGATGTCCTCCGCCAGGCGAACGACATCGGCGAGAATCTGGATGGCCTCGTCCACGAATTCGATGACGGGCTCCAGGAGGACCAGGGCGCCGTCGCAGATTCCGTCGACGGCGTCAATGACGGCGTGAGCGAGGGTTAGAATGTCGCCGTCCTCGGGTACGGGGTTGGGTATAGGGCAGTCGGTCAGTTGTCCTTGCTCCTGGGCCTGGACGGGGGAGGCGAACAAGGTTACCATCAGAAGGGCTGCTGCGAAGGTTGTTGCGCGAAGCATGGTTTCACCATTATTCCACCAACCGGTGGACCGGTTGAGAAATTGCGTCCTGCACTTCTTCCTTGCTCAGCGGGGATTCATAATCTAATGAGATTGATATCGCTGGGTTGGATGCGCTAGGTGCGTATCGCTAGATTGGCCACCCCTTCGCTCGCCGGATGGCGGGGTCCGGCGGTCCGATCCGCCGGGCGAGCGAGCGCCGGTGTTGCTTCCTCCTCGACCCCCCTGGCGACAGTTCCGCTTGGCGCCGAGTCTTCCGAACCAAGGCTCGGCCTACGTCTGGCGCACGCCGGGACCCCCCTGTAGACCGCCCCTAGGCTGCGAACGGGGAAAGGTGGATGAGTTGATGAACGCGGTTAGCCGGAAACGGATCAGCGCAAGATGGGATCGTCCGCACCATCTTTTCACCGCCATTGAGTTGGAGTCGATCGATGCACGATCGGATGCTGGGTCTTTTTGCTTG
>JBFIJP010000136.1:0-10153 GCA_041600695.1 Thermoplasmatota archaeon
CGATCCGGATACGGAAGTGGACCTGGCCAACGGGACGGTCACGTACCACGCGGAGGCCGGCGAAACGCTGCGGTGCACGTTCTACAACTTGCAACTGGCCAAGCTCATCGCCAAGAAGGTCACAAACCCGGCCGACTCGAACCAGACCTTCAACTTCACGGGGGCTCTGGCGGGCAACCTCAGCCATAACGAGACCCTGTGGGACTGGGTCCGGCCCGGCGCGCACCACGTGTTCGAGGAGACTCCGCCCGAGGGCTGGGTTCTCACGGCCATCGAGTGTGACGACAAGAACTCCGAGGGCAACGTCAGCCTCGGCCGAGCGGGCTACCGCGTCCACCCCGGCCAGACCGTGACCTGCACGTTCTTCAACGATCAGTCGGCGAAGATCATCGTGAAGAAGAACCTCACAACCCCCAGCAACGAGACGTTCCTCTTCGACGGGGCACTGGCCGGCAGCATTGGCCACAACGAGACCCTGATGGCGTTCGTGCCGGAGGGCTTCTACAACGTGACCGAACTGCCCAGTCCCCACTGGAGCTTGGCGCTGATCGATTGTGACGACAATGATTCGGTTGAGGATGTGGCCAACAGCACCGCCGGCTTCAACGTGACGGCTGGCGAGGTCGTGACGTGCACGTTCACCAACCGATTCGATCCGCCACCCCTTGGTGTGGGCGCGCTGGTCATTAGCAAGGTAGCCAACGGTACGGACGACAACGCGACATTCCCCTTCACCGGTGATGTCTCCACCAACCTGACGGACGGCGGCCTGTACCTCGAATTGGTGGATCCCGGCACCTACAACGTGACCGAGAATGCCACCGAAGGCTGGGTGCTGGAGGCGATCGTTTGCGACGACGGCAACAGCACCGTGAACCTGACGCTGGGCCTGGCGACGTACCACATCGAGGACGGCGAGACCGTGACGTGTACGTTCTACAACCAGCAGGTTCTGTCCCTGGAGTGTCCCCGTGGCCACGGTTACTGGAAGACCCACGAGGAGGTGTGGCCAGTCGACTATGCCGTCTTCGGTGGCAAGAACTACACCAAGGCCGAAATGCTGACCATCCTGAACACGGCAGCCGGCGGAGATGCCAGCGTAACCCTGGCGTATCAGGTCATCGCGGCGTTGCTCAACATCGCCGCGGGAACCGATCCAACGGAGGCCGAGGACGCCCTAGACGATGCGGATGACGTGCTGGACAACTACGGCACCAAGGTGCCCATCGGGAAGGCCAACATCAGCAACCCCGACAAGACCGCCATGAACGCCGCCAAGGATATTCTTGAGAGCTACAACGAAGGCGAACTGATCGAGGGCTGCGACGACGAGGACTAAGCCAATCGTTGGCCGGGGGCGTCGACCAATCCCGGCCCCCAATCCCCCTTCTCCATTTCTCTCCATCTCCGTGTCTCCCTTTCTCCGTGTCTCCCTTTCTCCGTGTCTCCCTTTCTCCGTGTCTCCCTTTCTCCGTGTCTCCCTTTCTCCGTGTCTCCCTTTCTCCATTTCTCGCCTCCCCCCCGATTTTGATGGTTTCGCGAACTTCACGGAAAATCCCTCTGCGCACAACGCGCGGAACACGCTTCGGCGCGTGCCTTTTTCGCGCTTCAGGCCCCGGCTGGGATTCACCTCCTGGAGGGTCGGTTGCAGGGCTCTTCCAGCCGACCGTTGCCCGTGCATTCGTGCCGATCGAATCTGCGGGTGAATATCATCCGGTCCGCCAGGGGCCATGGATCAAAAGCCGCTTTCTCGCCCAGGTTCGGCCTGCCTCTTGCCTCCGGTCAGCGGGCTGGCGTGTGCCCCTCAACGCATGGCTCGATTGTGCAACGCATGTTGGCGATGATTGACGCGCAGCCCGGCCGAAAGTCCATTAACCTCGACGAAAAGGGAAACGCCCCGCAGCGGGACTTTCTGCCATTCCGGATCATGTCGGGATGCATCATCGAACCGGCAATTCTTGCCCATCAACAGGGTTGTCATCATCGTTGCAGACGCGATTCGAGGTGGCTGGATGAACAATCATTGAGCGGATGGTGGGCCAGGGCAGGGTGTTTTGAGAAACCCTTTA
This sequence comes from Thermoplasmatota archaeon, assembly GCA_041600695.1. GTDB lineage: Archaea > Thermoplasmatota > E2 > JACPAO01 > JAHFTW01 > JBFJVP01. The sequence goes on from JBFIJP010000136.1 coordinate 2,070, forward strand.
GTCGGCTGCCGGAGCATCGATTCGGGCATGGATCGTGACGTAGGTCGGATGGGGCCTCTGGGCGTACCAGGGGTTCTCATCCTCCGCCATTCAAGACCCCCTTTGGCCTGTTTTTCCGGGCGCCTCGGGGGCTGGAAACGTCCCGGTTCAAAGGCCCCTTTTGGGGACTGCTTTTTGCGACCAGATTTGCCACTTGGGCGCTGGTGGCGGCCGCCTTCAAACGCGGCGAGAGGTGCGTGAAGATGTCCAAACAAAACGAGTCAACCGGCTCCCTGGGCCGGCAACGAAGTCGCGGCCTTTGGGTCGTACCGCTTGTAACCAGCATGCTGATTTTTGGGATTCCATTGGGTCAGGCGCAGCCTGATCCAGAGGATGGCCAGATTACCATCCAAAAACAGACCCGGCCACGGGATTCACCTGACAGCTTTCAGTATTCCGGGGCGGTCAATGGTAATCTGAGTGACGGCGGCGAATTGACTGAAACGGTGCCGGTGGGTAACCATACCGTTACCGAAACCGCCGATGCCGGCTGGCTTCTGATTGCCATCGCGTGCAACGACGACGACAGTTGGTACGACCTGGCCAACAGGACGGCACACATCGTGGTGGCTCCCGGTGAGCATGTCACTTGTGTGTTCTACAACCAGCGGGCCGCCGAGATCATCGTTCGAAAGATCGCTGATCCGTCCGACACCGAGCAGACCTTCGACTTCGAGGGCGATGTGGCAGGGACCATTGGCCACAATCAGACACTTAGCGCGTTCGTCCCGCCCGGATTGTACAACGCGACGGAGATCGTGCCGGACGGCTGGAACCTGACGGCCGTCGAGTGTGATCACCGCCGCAGTTGGGGCGACGCCGAGAACGCCACCGCCTACTACCACGTGCGCGCTGGCGAGAGGCACACCTGCACCTTCTACAACGAGGAGATTCCGCCTCCGCCGCCCTTGGCCACGTCGACGCTGATTGTGGTCAAGCAGACGGATCCGCCGGGCTCGCCCCAGCAGTTCAACTTCTCCGGGGACGCCCAGGGCGACATTGGAGACGACGAGTCGATCATCCGGACGAACCTGACGGCGGGCACGTACAACGTGACCGAGCTGGTGCCGCACGGTTGGCGGCTGGATCGCATCGAGTGTGACGATGGCAACAGCACGGTGGACGTGCCCAACGCGACGGCGTCGTACCAGTTGGAGGACGACGAGACGGTCACGTGTACGTTCTACAACACGCAACAGGCGCGCCTGGTGTTGGAGAAGCAGGCGCGGCCGGCGTCGGCCCCGACCGAGTTCAACTTCACCGGCGACCTGTCGGCCCAGTTGTCCCACGGCGAAATCGCCACTTGGGACGTGGACCCGGGCAATTACAGCGTGACCGAGGAGGTTCCGGAGGGCTGGCGCCTTGTGAGCATCCGCTGTACGAAGGGCGCCACGATTGACTTCGACAACGCCACGGTGACCTACCACGCGGGGCCCGGGGACACCATCCGGTGCCGCTACTACGACCTGCAACTGGCCAAGATCATCGTGCACAAGATCACCGACCCGCCGGGCGCGAACCAGACGTTCAACTTCACTGGCGATCTGGAGGGCTCCATCGGGCACAACGAGAGCCTGATGGACTGGGTGCTGCCCGGCAAGTACCACGTCTTCGAGGAAGTGCCGCCGGGTTGGAACCTGACGGCCATCCAGTGTGACCACGAGGCATCCGAGGGCAACGTCAGCCTCGCCCGCGCCGGCTTCCATGTCCGGGCGGGCTGGGTCGTGACGTGTACGTTCTACAATGGCGGCGACACGCCGCCCCTGGAGCGGGGTGTCCTGATCGTCAAGAAGGTCGCCAACGAGACCGATGGTCGCACGTGGGCCTTCACGGGCGCCGTGGACACGGATCTGCCCCACAATGGATCCTACATCGAAGCAGTGGACGCCGGCACGTACAACGTGTCGGAGACCCCCCAGGCCGGCTGGCGCCTGGTGGCGATCACCTGTGACGACGGCGACAGCACGGTCAACGTTCCACTGGGCCTGGCAACGTACCGGATTGCCGACGGTGAAACGGTGACGTGCACGTTCTACAACGAGCCCGAGCCGGACGGCGATTTCTGTCCCAAGTCGCAGGGCTACTGGAAGAACCACGAGGAAGCGTGGCCGGTGCTGTCCTTGCAACTGGGCAACGAGACCTACACGCAGCAGGAGTTGCTGGATCTGCTCAACACGCCCGTCAAGGGTGACAAGAGCATCAGCCTGGCGTACCAGCTCATCGCGGCCAAGCTGAACATCGCCGCCGGCGCCCCATCTGGACCAGCGGACGGCCCCATCGCTGACGCGGACGCCATCCTGGCCATGTACGCCGGCAAGCTGCCGTACGGCATCGACAAGTACGACCCGAACGAGGATGACATCAAGGATATCTCCAAGACACTGGACTACTACAACAACGGCAAACTGACCAAGGATTGCCAGGAGCGGTCGCCGGTGTGCCCCGAGAAGCCGGACTTCTGGGAGAAGAATGCTGACTCGTGGCCGGTGCTTGAGCTGATGCTCGGCAACGAGACCTACAGCAACGCGGAACTGTTGGCCATCCTGGAAGGATCGACCAGCGGCGACGAGGGCCTGAAGTTGGCGGTGCAGTTGATCGCAGCCAAGCTCAACATCGCCCGCGGCTCGGATTCGGCGCCCGTCGATGACGTGATCGCCGACGCGGACGCCTTGCTGGCCCTGTACGCCGGCAAGTTGCCCTACGGCATCGACAGCGACGACCCTAACAAGGAGCACGCCAAGGATTTGCGCGAAATCCTGTACAAGTACAACAAGGGGTACCTGACCAAGCCGTGCGAGGAGGACAAGTGCCTCGACGACGACGATCGCATCGCCCGCAGTGGTGACGATTGTGAGGATGAGGACGACGACGAGGACGAGTGCAAGTACGAGGCGTCATCGGTGCAGGCGGCCCGTCACGACGAGGACGACGAGGATTGTGACGACTAGTACCGAAGCTCGTTGACGGGGCCGGCGCTGCCGGCCCCACCTTGACCTTTTGCCGGTGCCTTTGCCCCCTCCTCCTGCTTCAACCCACTTCTTCCTGGCGGGTTAACCTCCCCCCGGCGCGCGCTGGATGCCTCGTTACTTTCACCCCGCGTGCGCCGAGGGAAGAGCCCGAAGGCAACCGCCCCAGTCCAACCCGGCGCATAAGCGTGGGGCTCGGGGGCGGCGCCGTGGACGCTGTTTTTTGTGGAATGTACTCCCTGGTGGCGGCCCAAGCGGGTCGCGCGGCGGAGGTCTGGCTGCTGGTCGTGCGCGTGGCGAGCCGGTGGGCTGGCGAGTAACGGAGGCGCACGCTGGCCTGTGGGATGATCACGGGGTGGTCCCGCGGGGGACAAAGGGGCAGGGGTGGGGGCGTGGCCCCCGATCCCCTGCCTAGACGTTCCAGGTGATACTGGTCATGGCATCGCTGGCGGTGTCCCAGGCGCCGTCGGCGGCGACACTGGTCACGGTGGCCGTGTAGGTGCCGCGCGAGGAGAGCCTCCAGGAGAAGCTCGCCGTGCCGTCGGCGCCGGCGGTGGCGGTGCCGGTCTCGCAGCCCGAGTTGGCGCCGCACAGTTGCATGGTCACTGTGGCACCGGCCGGGGCCCCGGTGGCGTCGCTGATGCTCACGGTGAGGTCGGCGTTGCGGCGGTTCTGGGTGTGGCTCATGGCGGCGATGTGCACTGGGTCGGGCTCGCTGCGCACCTCGCCGACGGTGATCGTCTGGGTGGCGGTGTGCGTGGCGCCCTCGTTGTCGGTCACGGTGAGGCTGACCGTGTAGTCGCCAGCGGTGGCGTAGGTGTAGGTTCCGGTGGCGCGCTTGGGGGCGGCTCCGGTTCCCAGGTCCCAGGCGAAGCTGGCGATGCTTCCGTCGGGGTCGCTGCTGGCGGTGCCGTCGAAGCTGCATGTGAACGCGGTGCAGGTGGCAGTGAAGCTGGCCACCGGGGGTTGGTTCGTGGGCGGCGGGGTGGGTTCCGGTTCGGGCTCAGGTTCCGGCTCGGGCTGGGGCTGGGGCTCAGGTTCCGGTTCCGGCTGGGGGGAGGGCAGCGTTGAGACCGCCGCACCCGCGTCGACGGCTCCAGCGCCCTGGGCGGTGGCCGGCTTGCCGAGGTCGGCGGCGGTGGCCTTCAGGTGCTCACGGAGCTGGGCGGCGGACATGTCCTGGGCCGACAGGACCAGCGCCGCGGCCCCGGCCAGATGGGGTGTCGCCATGGACGTGCCACTCTTGGAGCCGTAACCGCCACCGGGGACGGTGCTCCAGATGGCGAGGCCAGGCGCCGCGATCTCGATCTCGGCGCCCTTGTTGCTGAAGGAGACGACGTTGCCGTTCCAGTCAAGGGCGGCGACGGCCATGGCCATGGGGTTGCGGGCCGGGTAGGCGACGCAGGAGCTACAGCCGGAGTTGCCGGCGGCGGCGACGATCAGGACATCGTTGTCCGTGGCGTACTGCATGGCGGCGTTGACCGTGCTGCTCCAGGTGTTCTCCATGCCGAGGCTCATGGTGATGATGTCGGCGCCCTGGTCGACGGCGTAGGTGATGCCGTTGGCGATGGCGCTCCAGGGGCCGGAGCAGGAGCCGGAGTAGTTCTTCATGACCTTCACGGGCAGGATGCTCACCTGTGCCGCGCCAGCGACGCCCACACCGTTGTTGGTGGTGGCGCCGACGGTGCCGGCGACGTGCGTGCCGTGGCCGCAGTCGTCCTCGGGGGTCGCGTCGTTGTTGACGAAGTCATACCCAGGCAGGAGGTTGGTCATGTCAGGGTGGGAAGCGTCGACGCCCGTGTCGAGCACGGCGACGATGACGCTGCGGGAGCCGGTGGTGGTGTCCCAGGCGGCCTGGGCATTGATGCCGGGCGTCGGGCCCCAGCCCCACTGGTCACCGAACTTCGGGTCGTTGGGGGTCATGAACGCCTGGGCGGCGTCGGGGCGGTCCTCTTCGACGTAGCTGAAGCGGGCCGAGTTCTGGGCGCGCATGGCGAAGCCGTTGCGGTCGGCGGTCTCGATGGTGGCGAAGCCGGCCTTGTCGTTGACGGCGATGACGGTTCCGCCGGCGAGGTTGTCGCCGATTTCGGGGGCCTCACCGTTGTAGCCGACCGTGTAGAAGACGGGGTCGCTGGCGGGCGCGCCGGCCATGGCGGCGGGGATCATCAGGGCGAGGGCGAGCAGGACGAATCCTGCCTTACGGTAGGCTGAAACAATGTTGGAAAACATGAGGCCTAGCTCTCCATCGAGGTGGGGGTGGGCGTGAGGCTAGGCAGGCGCAGGCCCGCGAGGGTCTGCGTGACTCCGCGCACTTGCGCGGGAGTGGGGGTCAGTTGCAAAGCGAAGCCGGCTAGGCTCCTCCAGGCGGGGTCGACGCGGTTGTAACGAGGCATCATACTACCCTTTGTACATTCTCTAGTTAAACCCTTCCTCGAAAATCGCGCCCAAAGGCCCCTGGACTCCCCTAATCGACCCCAGCAAGGCCCAGTGATACCCAGCCCATGCCAGCCATGCCTGGCCTCAATCGGGCCTCTGTGGGACTTTTGGGCATGACCCGCTGGAGGGACTGGTCCACCACCAAAGCCGGTCGGCGTCCGGCGATGGGTGTGCCCTCGGCGTGGTTCGTCCTCGATTCAGGCCGCCGGCAGGCGTTTTGGCCGCCGCCGGGGTGATGCCGTAGGGTGGCCGTGCGAGCACGCGGCACCGCGGCACCGCGGCAACGTGGCCAGGCGACCAGGCGACCACGCGAGAGAGCGGCGTCGCAACGAGGTGGCAGCGCGCCGTACGACTGGGTGGCGACATGGGCCGCCACCCCGGCGGCATGCACGGCAGCGGGGTGCGCTGGCGCTCCGCCGCGCTGCGGCCGAACCAGGGCGGTTCTTTTTTCCCCGATGAGCGATCCTGTGCAGCGTTGCGGTCGCGCCGCAGCCTGGAGACACAACATGACGGAACCCCTGCGTGGCCAACCCATTACTCGCCGACGTTTCCTGCACGGCGTCGGAGCTGCCGGACTCGGCCTTGCCGCTGCCCGCGTCGCCGGCGCGACGGGCTTGCGCTATTTCGACACCAGCAGCGACCCGGTCAGCCCACTGGCCGGCTTCGATTACCCCACAGCGCTGCCGCTGCCCTTCGCCCACGGTGTTTCCAGCGGCGATCCCCTTGAGGACCGCGTCATCCTGTGGACGCGCATCACGCAGGCGCGGCCCGACGGCCCCGTGGCCGTGGGGTGGCAGATCGCCACGGACCCTGCCATGTCGGATGTGGTGGCCTCTGGTCTGGTGCAGACCGATGCCACGCGGGACTGGACCGTCAAGGTCGACGCCGCCCGCCTGGAACCCGCGACCACCTACTACTACGCCTTCCACGCCTTGGGCGAAACCTCCATCGTCGGACGCACCCGCACGGCCCCCGCCGCGGGGCAGGTTGATCCCGTTCGCATGGCGGTGGTTTCCACCTACAGCCTGGCAGGCCCACAGAAGGCCCACGCCCGGCTGGCCCAGCGGGACGACATCGACTTGGTGATCCACGCTGGCGATCCCGTCTACGACCGCTCGGGTGAGGTCGGGGTCGAGGGTGGGGACATTGACGTGCGAGACTGCCGCAGCCTCGACGAGGTGCGCCGCCGTCATGCCCTGCTGCAAGCCGACCTGTCCGTGTGCCGGGCGCACCAGCAGCATCCTTTCGTGATGGTGTGGGACGGCCACGGCCCCGGTGAAGGCGAAACGCCCGCCCTGGACGCAGACCGGATCAAGGCCTTCTGGGAGTGGACGCCCACGCGCCCGCCCCGCGCTGACGGCAGCGGCCGACCCATCCAGGCTATGCCTCTACAGGTGGCACCCGAGAGCCCGGAGCTGCTCTACCGGCACGTCCCTTACGGCGGCCTGGCAGACCTGTTCCTTCTGGATGCCCGGGGCCCCCACGCGCGGGCTGGCGACGGACCCCTTGGGGCCGAGCAGCAGACGTGGCTCGAAGCGGCCACAGCTGAATCCAGCCGCACAGGAACCGCTTGGCGCGTCGTCGTAAACCAGGTACTCATGGCGCAACTGCACCTCCTCAAACCATCCCGTCATGTGTCTGCCAGTTACGGTGCCGCGCCTGCCGCCCCTGCGGGGCCATTTGCGACCACCAGCCAATGGGACAGCTCCCCCGAGCAGCGAAACCGCTTGCTGACTCACTGGCGCGACCAGGGGGTCCGGGACACGATCGTGGTAACAGGCGATGTCCATGCCAACTGGGTGGCGGAACTGGCCCCCGACGCCGATGGGCCTGCCCGGGAGGCGCCGGTGGCTGTGGAATTCGCTCCGTCCGTTCGCGGTCGCGACCCCGGTGGGCGGCCTCCGGTGGCTGACCCAGGCGCGGTGGAGGCGGTTTTGCGCCGGGCCAACTCCCACCTCCGGTTCATCGACTGCTCCCACCATGGCTACGGAATCGTCCATCTGGCCGGCGACGAGGCGGTGTTGGAATTCTGGTGGCCGGATGCTGAGGCTGCCGACGCGGAGCATCTGGGAGGCCAGGTGCGCATCCCCCGGGGCCGCCGCGTTGTGCGTGTGGCGGAGCCCGAGGCTACCCGTGGCCGGGCGGTCGCTTTGGCGCCCACCTGATCGGTTGGGTGGGCGATCCCACCAAGCCGACACGGCGGCCGCTTGCCGGGCAAGGGTGAAACACGCCGCGCCAGAATGAGCGGCAACGCGAGGCCGTGCCACGCCATCTGACGGCGCCAGCGGACGTAGCCTGATTATCCAAATATGGGAAAACATTAAATGCTGTCATTTAAAGTTCGGGCGTGGTTGTTCGATTGGGGCCACGGCCGTCCTTGCGGCCGGGGCAAATGGGCCAGACTAGCGCAAGCATGACCTCGGCGGGGGCACAGGCATGACCAGCCCCGACCCCCTTGACGTCAGCATTCGGGTGCCAGCCGGCTTCGGACTGAAACTGGCCGGCAAGCCCGCCGACGGCGCCCTCCATGCGGTCCTCACGCACCCTGCCATTCCGCAAGCCCTGCGCACCGCCGCCATTGCATCACCCAACCCTCGCTGGGACGCATCCATGGCCGCCACCGTGGCCCGGCGGGACCTGGAG
>JBFIJP010000137.1:0-10146 GCA_041600695.1 Thermoplasmatota archaeon
CAGACCTACGACGACCCTTGGATCATCGCCACGGCCGCGGGAGGAGACAACATACTGGGCCTCGCCGGCAATTTCATCATCGAAATGTCCGGTGTGACGGTCCGGGTGGAAAACGCAGAAACCGCGATGGAGATCAAGTCCGGATTGACCGCCGGACCCCTGCGAGAGGATCTCGACCCTTACATCGGCGCGGCCGCCCGGTACCAGAATTCGACATTCCTTCGCCTTTACGTGAAACAGGCCGAAGGCCAACTCCAGGTGATCAACCCTGAAGGGATGACCCAGTACGCGCTGAAATCCGCTGACGCCGCCACGCAGGGCCGCGTTGTCATGGAGGAAGCGACCGGCAGTTTCCAGCACGGCGGCGAAACGACCGACATCATGACGCCTCGAACGTACATGATTGCGGGCCGCTATTCGCTGACCGCCGCTGCCACCGCGGAAAACATGCGCCTCGATCTGGTTCGGAGGGACGCGCCGGGCCCTCTTGCGAGTCTGCTCCCAGCAGAAGCGACGGTCAACGTTCAACAGGCGCAGCAAGTTCCCATGGCACCCCTGCTCATAGTGGCAGGCGCCGTGTTCGTGCTGGCTGTCGCCGCTGTTGGCCGCTTCTGGGCGCTGCGTCGCTGCGACCAGGAGGACTTGGAGGCGGCATTGGAAGCCCAGGCCTATGGCCGGGCGGCACGCATCGGGCAACAATTGCTGAAGCGCAACTACGAGGACGAGGAAGCAGCCATTGGGCGGGCCATTGCCCTCACCAAGGGTGGCGCCCCCAGCCAGGCTGTCGTCGAACTGCACGAGCGCTTCCGGGAGGGGGAACCATCGGATGGGGTGCTTCACTACGTTCTCGGGCTGGCGCATGTTGCCCTACAGCAGCGCGAGCAGGCGCGATCAGCTTTCACGGAGGCAGTGCGACGTACGCCGGCGTTGCTTCCAGAACTCCAGGCAAACCCTGATACAGCAGGAGTCCTTCCCAAACCCTCGGTTGCCGGGACGGGGCCCTTCGGCTCGGGTACGGCGTACGTGTAAGCAGAGGAACCCCATGATGCTCAAGTGGATCGCCGCAATCGGCTTGCTTTCGACGTCCGGCAACGACCGGGACCGCGCTGACGACCTCCTACGCCAGCCCGTTCGCCGCCGGCTTCTGGACATCATCGCCGACCAGCCAGGCATCCACGCCAGCGAGCTCTGCCGGCAAGCCGACGAGTCTTGGGGGTCCGTGCAGTACCATCTATCGTTGCTGCGCCGTGCGTCGCTCATCAAGTCCGTCACATCCGGCCGAGAGCGCCGCTTCTTCACCAGCAGTCTTGACAGTGGCCTGGCGCGACGCCTGGCACTGGTGCGTCAGGGACGGCGCTACGAGATTGCCGATTTCATCCAGCAGAATCCGGGCTGCCGCCAAGTGGATGTCTGCGATGCGCTGGGTGTTTCGCGCAAGACGTTCCGGGCTGCCATCGATTCATTGGCCGAGGAAAAACTGGTCATTGAGCGCAAGGGCCAGCGGAACAACCTGTACTACCCGCAGGAGGACCTTGACCCGGTCCTTACCATGCATGGCAACGATGTCAAGGGCGCCCAAGACTTGGTTCCTGGGGCGTTCGACAGCCATGGCCGCGACCTGTACAGTTGACGGCGCCGCGGTCGACATTCGCTTACGTTTTCAGTTAGCGCGACGTTGGCGGGTCTTGTGAAGATTGGACTCGTGGGCAAGCCGAACGTGGGCAAGTCCACGTTCTACGCTGCCGCAACGTTGGCACAGGCCGAGATCGCGAATTACCCGTTCACGACCATTGATGCCAATCGTGGCGTGGGGTACGTCCGGGTTGCTGACCCGGGCCCCGAGCTGGGTGTGGCAAGCACGCCGCGCCATGGCCGGGTGGTGGCCGGCACCCGGTACGTGCCCGTGGAAATCGTGGATGTGGCAGGCCTGGTTCCGGGGGCCCACGAGGGGCGGGGCCTAGGCAACCGGTTCCTGGGGGACCTCGCCCAGGCGGATGCTTTGATCCATGTGGTGGATGCCAGTGGCAGCACCGATGGAGAAGGCAATCCCGTGGACCCCGGGAGTCATGATCCCCTGGAGGATGTCCGTTTCCTTGAGGATGAGATTGATCATTGGATCGAAGGCATCGTGAGTGACGGTTGGGATCGGCTGGCGCGCCGCGTCCAGCAGGAGAATCGCAAGCTGGAGGTGGCACTGGCGGAGCGCCTGAACGGCATTGGTGTCGACGAGGCCCATGCGGCGGCGGCTCTCCGGGCGGCGGGTCTTGCCGGCGCGCGTCCTTCGGATGTGGGGGCAGAGCAGTTGCTGGAGTTGGCTCGTGCTGTGCGCCGGGCGAGCAAGCCGTTGGTTATTGCCTTGAACAAGGCAGACCTAGTTTCCGCGGAGCGGTTGGCTGAGCTTGAGGCGGCCATTGATGCTCCAACGATTCGTGTCAGCGCGCAGTCGGAGTTGGCATTGGCCAAGGGCAGTCAGGCCGGTCTGTTCTCATACGAACCAGGAGCCGATGGCTTCGAGCTGACGGGGACCTTGTCGGACGCCCAGGCGAAGGGCATGGAGTACATTCGATCCCATGTGTTGGAACGGCACGGGAGCACGGGCGTTCACCGGGCTCTTGAGGTGGCCGTGTTTGAACTGCTTGGCCGCATTCCGGTGTTTCCCGTGGAGGATGACCACCATTTCACCGACAAGGATGGCAACGTCCTGCCAGATTGCCACCTGGTGGAGCCGGGGACGACGGCGCGGCAGTTGGCGTACAAGGTGCACACGGATCTCGGGGAGCATTTCGTGCGCGGGTTCGACTGTCGCACGCGGCGTGTCATTGGCGCGGACCATGCCCTGGAGCGGGGCGACGTGATCCGCATTGCAGCCAACGCTTAGCGGTACAGAGCCTCGATGACGGCGGCTTGATTGGATTGGATGGCACGGCGGCGTTTCTTCAGGGTGGGTGTCAGTTCTCCCCGCTCGAGGCTGAAGGCACGATCCAGCAGGTGGAACCGTCGCACCCGTTCGTAGTCGGAGAGTCCTGCATTGGCGCGGGCCACGGCGGCATCGAACTGTTCTCGCACGCGCGCCTGTTGCAGGAAGCCGGCGTCGGCGCCCACGGTCATTTGTCCCAGGGGTCCCTCTGCGCGCACGAGGCCCGGGTCGCCACCGCCGTTGGCAGCAGCCCAGGCGGCAAGAGCGTCGTAGTCCGGCTGGATGAGGGCGGCGACCGCCGGGCGGCCGTGGCCAGTGATGACGGCGTCCGCAATCAGGGGTTCGGCGCGCAGCGCTTCCTCGACGCGCAGTGGCGTGATGTTCTTGCCCGTGTCGAGCACTTCGATTTCCTTGAGCCGGTCAACTAGGACCAGGTGGTCTTCGTCCCAGCGGCCCATGTCGCCGGTTCGCAGCCAGCGCTTGCCGTCCCGTTCGACGAACGTGGCAGCCGTCGCCTCGGGGTTGTCCCAGTAGCCGGCGAAGACCATGGGGCCGTGCACCAGCACTTCGCCGTCGTCGTCGACGGCCACCTTGGCCCCGGGGATCGGCCGGCCGACGGTGCCGGTCCGGAAGTGGTCGTGGGCGTTGCAAGTCACCAGGGCGGCGGTCTCAGTCAGTCCGTATCCCTCGACGATGTGAATCCCCATGCCTTGCAGGATGTGGAGAAGTTCTGGCCGCACGGGGGCAGCGCCAGTCAGGGCGGCTTCCAGGCGGTCGAATCCGATGCGTTGGCGCAGGGGCTTGTAGACCAATGCCTCGTAGACGGCATGGCGCAAGTCCAGGGCAAGGGGCGCGCGGCCGCCGCCTGTCCGGGCCCGTCCGTATTGCTCGGCCACGGATTCGGCGCGTTGGTAGAGGAAGTGCTTGACGCCGCCGGCCTCGGCGGCCTTCTGGCGAATCCCATCGATCATCCGTTCGAAGATGCGTGGAACGCCCCCCATGAGTGTCGGCTGCGTCTCCTGGAGGTCCTGAAGCACGGTTTTTGGGCGTCCGAAGACGATGCGTCCACCCAGGTGCACGACGGCCTGTGTTCCAACGTAGCCGGCAACATGCGCCAGGGGCAGGAAGGCCACGAAACTGGGATCGCGAACGTCCTGGACGCCCATGGCCAGGACGGCACCATCGACGGCGCTGGCCCAGTTGCCGTGCGTCAGGATGGCGCCCTTGGGTTCACCCGTCGTTCCGCTGGTGAAGACGAGGCTTGCCGGGTCGTCGGCCTGCAAGCCATCCACACGTGCGTTGACTTCCTCGATCCCCGAGTCCGTCGCCAGCACATCGAGGCCGCCATCAATGATGATGTCGGCGGGAGTCTCCTCCGCCATGGCTTCGTCTTCAACGATGACCAGCCGGGGATTGGTGGCACGGTTGGCGGCCTCCACTTGCTCCGCGGTCCAGGTGGGGTAGTGCGCGGCAGTGATACCGCCGACCGCCTGAATGGCCGCGTCAAGAATTAGCCACTCCGGACGCGTCGAGCACCGAAGGGCCACCCGATCCCCGCGCTCGACACCAGCGGCCAGCAGTCCTGCACCGAGCCGGCGGACCTCCCGGCGGACCTCATCCATGCTCCGGGATGCCAGGGGGTCGCCGGGCTGCGGTCGCCATTGCCAGGACCCGCGGGCGTCGTGGAGCAGGCGGCGTACGAGCGGCAGGCCAGCCTCGAGAGGGCCGCCATCGACGATGTTCACGTGCCCCCATGGGCTGCCCAGGCCAAAGCCCCTTCTTTGCGCAACCGTGCGGCAGCGGCCGCCCCCGCCACAGCCGACGCTGGATTCTTATATGGGATGGGAGTCGCGAGGCTCGCTACAGAGTGGAAGCTCGACGAGAGTCTCCATTCGACGAGCAAGGGGGAACGGCTTCGGCCTCCCCACCCAACAGCAAAGCTGGACCAAGGCGCCACGCGCCTCGGCCCGGCCGGGAATACCATCGGCATTCCCACCCAACAGCAAAGCTGGACCAAGGCGCCACGCGCCTCGGCCCGGCTGGGAATACCTTCGGCATTCCCACCCAACAGCAAAGCTGGGCCAAGGCGCCACGCGCCTCGGCCCGGCTGGGAATACCTTCGGCATTCCCACCCGGAATGTGCCCCGCCCAAACATGGCCGCAACACGCGGAGGGGTGAACCGGTAAACCGCGAGGTGAATCGCGTATGAGCAAAAACGCATACCACTACATTGGTGAAGCCTGGAAGAAGCCCGACACGTCCTTCGGTTCCGAGAACTGGAACCGCATGATCGAGTGGCGTGCCGGCGAATCGTTCGTCCGCGTGGAGAAGCCCCTGCGCCTGGACCGTGCCCGCGCGGCCGGCTACAAGGCCAAGCAGGGCGTCGTCGTCGTGCGCGCCCGCGTGCGCCGCGGTGGCCTGCGCAAGAAGCGGTTCGATGGCGGTCGTGTTCCCTCAAAGATGGGTGTGAACAAGATCACCATGAAGCAGAACACCCAGGCGATTGCTGAAGTGCGCACCAGCAAGCACTACCCGAACCTGGAGGTCCTGAACTCCTACTGGGTCGGCGACGACGGCAAGCACCACTACTACGAAGTCATCCTGGTGGACCCCTTCCACCCCAGCGTCCGCGCCGACAAGGACCTGAACTGGATCTGCACCCGCCCGGCCACCAACCGTGTCCTGCGCGGAAAGACCAGCGCCGGTCAGAAGTACCGCGGACTGCGCAACAAGGGCAAGGGTGCTGAGCACATCGGCCCCTCGGTTCGCAAGAGCAACCGCCGGCGCAAGGACAACCTGGCGTGGAAGGCGGAGATTCAAGCGGAGAAGCGCCGCCAGTAAGCGACGCGCAAGCGGAGCGAACGGCTGCGCTTCTATGACCGTTGTCGGCCTTCGGCCGGCAATGCGACGAGAAGCGCCGCCAGTAAGCGACGCGCAAGCGGAGCGAACGGCTGCGCCTAAGGCGGTCGCCTTCGCCAGCCGGCCCTTTTTCCCCTTCCTCTCCTTTCTTTGGCTGACACCAGACCCAGCGTCCGCTAGGTCATGGACTGAAACGAACCGCCAGGGGTTACTCGCGAAGTTGCTCTTGGAGCGTGATGAACATCTCCGTGAGCATATCTTCGAAGACCGTGTTCTTGTACTCCTTCTCGGAGCCGTCTTCCGTCTCGGTCCGCGCGATGAAGTGCTGACCATCCTTGAGGATCTCGATGTGACAGATCTGATCCTCGCCTTTCAGAACCATGGGTGCTTCGACTCGGGTCTCTGCTAAGAGGATTTCGGCAAACCGGTCAAGAGCGCCCGCCGGAGCCGCGACTCTTGGAACCCCGCGGCGGGCCACGGCCCTTGCCCTTGGGTGACGACGACCGCGTGGGTGCACCAGCCGGCTTTGAGGAAGGCCTCTTGGGCGCCCCGCCCGGCTTTGTCGCGGGCCGCTTCGCACCCGTAGGCTTGCCCGGGGACCGCTTCGAGGGCGCGTACTTGGCCGGGGGTCCGTGGCGCGCAGTGGGCTTGGCCCCGGGAGGTGCACCACGGAGGCGGGTGTCCAGCCGATCTCCTTCGCGGGCGTTGGCCGGGGCTGCGTCACAAAAGGCTCGCCGAACGTTGCGCGCCAGCAGGAACCCTTTGTGGAGGGTGCGGTTCTGGTCGCTCTTGAGGGTCTTGATGACCATGGGCACGCCATCTGCGACGCGCACCGTGCCGATGGAGATCTTATCGTCGGGGTCAACGAACTGCTCGAAGCTTCGCGTCTTGTCGCCCTCGTTGAGGGAGAGCTTGAGGGCAACAACATCGAAGCGCTTGGCGTGCAGCACCCGCAGGTTCTGCGTCTTGGCCTTGGATGGAAAGGTGCCATCCTGGGCTTCCAGGCCGGTCACCAGCAGCCGGCGGCCCTGGTGCTCAAATTCGTCTCCGACGGCAACATCCTCATCCGCCACCACGACCAGGGAATCGGAGAAGGCACGCCCCTCCTGGTCGCTGACGACCAACTGAAGCCCCAGGGGCCGCTCGGCGGCCGGCGCCTGCGAGTGAACGTGTCCGCATTCGAGGCAGCGCAAGGTGATGCTGTTGGCGGTCGCGTTGAGGACTTCGTGCTCCTCGGTGCCCGTGCAGATGGGGCAGTCGGCCAGAGCCATGTCCTCCATGGTTTCGCCCACCCGGCCTGCGTCTTGAAGCTTGGGGTGGCTACCGCTTGCGCAGGTAGGGCAATCCGGTGCGCTTGTTGACCGCAACGGCGTACCCGTCGGGCAGGTCAACAGGGTAGCCACTCTTGGGCGCCCGCTTGGAGAAGAAATAGACGATCTGCTTGTGGCCGCCCTTCAACTCCACCTCCCGTGCGTGGAGGGTGTATCCATCCTGCTCGTAGGCCATAGCCGTGGATGGCGGGCCGGGCGACTAAAGGGTTGGGCTCTGACCGCTTGACCGTCAGTCCCGGATGCCCTCTTCCGAAACGGTGACGACCGCCTCTCCCTCGGGCAGATGCGGAGAGTCGATCAGTCGGCAGATCCGCTTGCCACCCTTCGATTTGCGCAGGTAAATTCGGAAGGTGCTCGTGTGGCCGACGATGTGGCCTCCGATGGCGCGGGTGGGGTCGCCAAAGAAGGCGTCGGGCTTGGCGGCCACCTGGTTTGTGACGACGCAGGCGGCATTGTTGAGGCCAGCCAAGCGCAGCAGATCGTGCATGTGGCGGTTGAGCTTCTGCTGCCGGTCAGCCAGGGTTCCCCGGCCGACGAATTCAGCCCGGAAGTGGGCGGTCAGGCTGTCGACGACGATCAGGCGCACTGGGAAGCGACGACAGATGTCTGCGGCCCGTTCCACGAGCAGCATCTGGTGGTTGCTGTTGAAGGCCCGGGCGACATGGATGCGCTTGAGAGCTTGGCCGGGGTCCATGCCGAGGGCTTCGGCCATCTGGACAATGCGCTCGGGCCGAAACGTGTTTTCGGTGTCGATGAAGAGCGCGTCGCCGTTGAGGCCGCCGTCGTCGGTATCCCGTTGGACGTTGACGCACAACTGGAGGGCGAACTGGGTCTTGCCGCTGCCAAACTCGCCGTAAAATTCCGTGATCGCCTGGCTCTCGATGCCGCCGCCCATCAGGGTGTCAAAGGCCTGTGAGCCGGTGGTAATCTTGGTGACGCTCTTGCGACGCTCAAGGACCTCGACCCCGCTTTCGAAGCCGCCCACGTCAGCGAGTTTGCGCGCAGCGTTGATGATCTTCTGGGCGACGCCTTCGCCGAGATCACACCTTTCTGCCAGATCGGTGGGGCTTGCCACAGCAATGACCATGAGGTCGTCGAAGCCAGCTTCCTTGAGCCGTTCAGCGGTGGCCGGGCCGACGCCTGGCAGGTCATCCACGGTCATGCGGATGATTTCCTCCCGGGCGGCTTCGGGGACGCGGATGTCGTCGTGGCTTGCTGGATCGGTCACGTGGGCGCCCTCACGCCTGGCGGTCATATCAGCTCGGGGCCGCTATGCAACTCCAGGTCTTGACTGGAGAGGGAGAGGCGGATGAAGGTATTGGGGGACGGCAACCGGGCTACGGCTCCCGCCGGCGGCGTTCCGCCGACGCCTTGTCCAACCAGTCAAACGACCGGCTGCTGCCCTCGGTGCGCCGCTCGTAACGGGATTCCACGCGCCGCTCGACGGCCCGATCGACCCGCGGTGCCGCGGGACTCGTCGAGCGAGGCCGGGGCGGTTCGATGCCATGTTCCCGGATCACGCGGTCGATGGCGCCAGGGTCGAAAGCCGGCCGCGGCCGGGGTGCAGGGGCGGGAACCCGCTCCATGACGACCCGGGGCTGCGGCCGTGGCGGGACAACCACTTCGGCAACGGGGCGCTCGACATCGGGCGCCGAACGAGGGGCCGCCGGCTCAGGCGCCGGCTGCGGCGGACTCGGTTCCGGTTCAGGCGCGGGCGCGGACCGCGCCTTTTCCACCTTGGCCTGGGCACGTTCCAGCCGGAGCCGCTCCTTCTCTGCGGCACGCGCCTCCTTCTCCGCCTTCTTCCGGGCCGCCAAAGCAGCCTTCTCGGCGGCATCCTCCTCGGCTCGCAGGCGTGCCTCCTCCAGCTTGGCCGCCTTGGCCGCCTCCCGCTCGCGGCGGTGCTCCTCGGCGATTTCGGCTTTGGCCGCCAATGCCATCAGCTTCTGCTGCCGGCGCTCCTCCCTGGCCGCTGCCCTGACCCCGGCGGCGGTGGACGCGTCCACGTCGGCCCCTGCCGCGGCCTCGGCCTTGATCTTGGGCGCCGATGGGATGACATCCCCGTCCGGCCGGATCTGGGCCGCCTTGGCTTCAAGCTTTGCCAGGCGGGCCTTCTGGCGGGCCTCCTCCTTCTCCTGAAGAATTCGTTCCTTCTCCAGGCGCGCCTTCTCCCGGGCCTCCTCCTTCTCCTGAAGGATTCGTTCCTTCTCCAGACGCTCCTCCTCGCGAGCCGCCGCCTTGGCTTGCTCAGCAGCACGCCTCTCCTGCTCGCGGCGCTCGGTGGCCTCCTGCTTCATGCGGTCACGTTCGGCCCGTGCCCGCTCGGCGGCTTCCATCTTGGCCAGCCGCGCAGCTTCCTTCTCTTGCTCCTGGGCCTGGCGGGCCATCTCGGCCGCTTCGGCAGCTTCCGCTTCCTGCCGGCTGCGAAGACTGGCCGCCTCCAGCTTGGCAAGACGTGCCGCCTCCTTCTCCCGCTCCTGGGCCTGGCGGGCCATCTCGGCCGCTTCAGCAGCTTCCGCCTCCTGCTGGCGGCGACGACGGGCCGCCTCCTGCTTGAGGCGTTCGCGTTCGGCTTTCGCCAGACCGGAGGTGTCGGAGTCAAGGCGCGCCTCCTCGGCCTTGGCGGCCCTGGCCGCCTCAGCCTTGGCAAGGCGAGCGGCCTCGGCAGCCTCAGCAGCCTCGACTTTGGCCTGCCGCTCCGCCTCGGCTGTAGCAGCGGCCTCCTCGCGCGCCTTTCGAGCCTCTTCAGCGGCCTCCGCCTTGGCTGCCCGGGCCGCCTCGGCCTTGGCTTGCCGCTCCGCCTCGGCTGCAGCGGCGGCCTCCTCGCGGGCCTTTCGGGCCTCTTCAGCGGCCTCCGCCTTGGCTGCCCGGGCCTGCTCGCGCTGCTCGGCAGCGTCTCGCTTCTGGCGCTCCTTCTCTTCTGCTGCCCGCTGGGCCGCCTCTATCTTGGCCTGACGTGCCTCCTCCTTGGCCTTCAGGCGGGCCTGCTTCGCCAGTTCCGCAGCCTCGGCCTTGGCAGCCTTCTCCTTCTCACGCCG